>DASUIL010000190.1:0-11639 GCA_036273075.1 Fluviicoccus sp.
TGATGACCTCGTGGGTCTGGGCGAGGAAGAGGGCGGCGCGGTCTTGTTGTACGGTCATGGCGTGTCTCCGGAGCGGGGAGGAAAAGTGAGTGTCGCCTGACACCAGGCGGCGGCGCTGTGCGGCGGGGTGGCGGCCAGCTCGCGGCCGTCGCTTCCCAGAATCATGGAGTGCCCCTGACCGGGCACGCGCGGGCGGCCCGCACCCCAGTTGGCGTTGGCGATTGCCAGCCGGAACTGTCCGGCCAGACCCGTCAGCCGGATGGGGCGGGAATCTTCATCCTCCACCCAGGCCGAGGGAAACAGCAGCAGGTCGGCGGCGGTCAGCGCGTCGGCGGCTTCATCGGCAATGAAGTGCAGGTCGAAGCAAAGGGCGGCGGCGATGCGGATGCCATGGAGTTCAACCACGGGCGTGCCGAGATTGCCGGGTGTCGCCCAGGTCTCGGGTATCCATGGATGACGCTTGCGCCAGTGGCCGATGCGCTCGCCGTCGGCATTGAACAGCAGCAGGCTGTTGTAGCAGCGCGGGCCGTCCCGCTCGATCAGCGGCACACCCAAGGCAACCTGATAACGCCGGGCGATTTTGGCGCAGGCGCGGGCGGTAAAGCCGTCAAGGGCTTCAGCGAAGGGGCTGAGGTCGAAATCGCCTTGCGGTGAGACGTAGCCGGTGAAGGCGGCTTCCGGCAGCAGCACCAGGTCGGCTTCGTCCCGGTGCTGTTCCAGCAGGCCTTCCAGCCAGCCCAGTGCGCCCGGCACGTCGTTGTAGCGCGCCGGATACTGGGCAAGGGCGACGGTGAGCGAACGGGCGGTGGTCATGGCGGCGGCCTAGTGTACGGCGTTGTCGCCGGGCGCGGCGGCGGTGTGGCGGAAGCTGTCGTACAGTTGCCGCCAGATGGCGTGACCGGCGCGGTCGAAGTGCTGGACGAGGTCAGCGCAGGCGCGGCGGGCGGCGGTGTCGACCAGCGGCTCCGGCAGCAGCGGGTCGAAGACCATGTGGCGGATGGCCTCGTTGCCCAGCAGGTAGGATTCGCGGGCGGCGGCTTCCGGCTCCAGCGCGTCGGCCTTGGCCAGCCAGGCGTCCAGCCGCTGGCGGATGTCGCGGTAGCGGCGGTTGAGGGCGTCGCCGTCCCACAGCGTGCGGGCGCGGGCGTCGCGGGCGGGGTCGAGGTCGGCCAGGCGGAACACGGCGGCGTCGCCGTCCAGCCCCAGCTTGTAAAGGCGCTCGCGCACGGCGCTGACGCCGCCGAGCAGGTTGTCCGGGCGCAGGTAGAGGCCGCGCTCCAGCTCGCACAGGCCCAGCAGCGCCAGCGCCCGGTCGCGCACGCGCAGGGCGGTGCGGTCGCTGCGGCCGAGGTTGCCGACATGCACCGCCACCCAGTCGCCGTTCCAGTCGCGCAGGCGCTGCTCGGCCTGCCGCCAGCCCGCCACGTCGCTGGCCAGACCGGTGGCGTTGGGGCCGAGGCGGTACGCGCCGCGCCCCGCCGCTTCGATCAGCCCGCCCGCCGCCAACCGCACCAGCGTCACGCGCACGCTGTTTTCGGTAATGCCGAACAGCGCGCAACCGGCCACGGCGTCGCGCGCCGACAGGGTCTGGTCGTCGGCGGCGGTCATCAGGTTGAGCAGCAGGTGGCGGGGGTTGGGGCGGGTCATGGTCTGGCAGCCGGTATATTACACTTGCTGCCAGTTTATTCCATTGTTGTTAATGTTACTAGGGGCGGCGGCGACCGTTGGTCAGGCCGCCGTTTCCAGCTTGCGCAGCTTCACCGGCACGTACTTGTGGTAGGGCGTGCGCGAGAAGGGGTCGCAATGCGCGGCGGCGGTGAGGCGGTTCAGCTCCGGGCCGACCGGGGCGCTGTCCTTGTAACGCACGCCGTAGCCGTGCGGCAGGCTGACGGTGCCGCGGCGCATGCCGTCGTCCAGTTCCACCACCGCTTCCAGCGTGTCCAGCGCCGATTCACAGGCTACCTTGCCGCCCTCGGTCACGCCCAGCGCGGCGGCGTCGTCGGGATGCATGCGCATCGCGCCGTGCGGATCGACCTTGCGCCAGGCCGGATTGCGGTAGATCTGGTTGGCATTGTAGCTGCGGCGTTCGCCCGCCATCAGGATGAAAGGGTAATCCGCGCCCGGCGCTTCTTCGCCTTCCAGCGCGCGCCATTCCGCCAGCATTTCGGGAATGGCGAGATGGATGCGCCGGTCCTTGTGCTTGACGAACCGCCAGATGTCCTCGAAACGGTGGCGGCTGAAGATCAGCCCTGAACGCGCATCAAGGATGGCCTGGAACAGGTTGGCGCCCAACGTCAGGCGGTTGCCGGCATGCCCGGCGCGGCGCACCGCTTCCGGCTCGGCTTCGGCAAACTGGATGGCCAGCGGCAGCAAGGGCGCAGCGGCGGCGGCGCCGTCCGGCAGCACCGGCCCCAGCGTGCGGTACAGCACCGAGGCGGCGTAGGGCACCAGCTTCTTGTGGCGGGCGAAGGTGGCGAACAGCGCTGCGACATAGCCGAGATGCTTGCCTGCCTTCGGTTCCAGCCGGGCAATACGCGACAGCAGCGGAAAGGATTTCGGGATGACGCCCATCTTTTCCAGCAGCCGGGTGTAGATTTCCGGTTCCGGCAAGGTGTCGGCGAAGGGTGGGAACAGCGGATGACGCAGGTGGAAGCCGTTGTCGGGGAATTCCAGGTTGAAGCCGGTGAATTCCCACTTCTCGAACTGCGAGGCGGCAGGCAGCACATAGTGCGCCAGCCGCGCGGTTTCGGTCAGCGCCACGTCCACCACCACCAGCAGTTCCAGCGAGGCGAAGGCCTTTTCAAAGGCGGCGGTGTCCGGCCAGGTCAGCAGCGGATTGCAGCTGTCGACGAACACGGCGCGGATGCGGTCTTCCCCGGCGTGCAGGATTTCATCGGGCAAAATGTTCGGCGGCATGATGCCCGCAATCGGGAACATCTTGTGATGGACGGTGCGCCTGATGTTCGGCTTGCGCTCGTCGGTGTGGCTGAACACCGGGATCAGCGTGCTGTGCAGGTTGTTGCCGCCCTTGATGCCGAAGTTGCCGGTGATCAGGTACAGCAGTTTTTCCAGATAGCCGTTGAGCGTGGTATGCAGCGTGTGCTGGATGCCGAGGTCGATGCGTACGCAGGCGGTGCGGGCGGTGGCGAAGCCGCGCGCCACGGTTTCCACGTCGGCCAGCGGCACATCGGCGCGGGCGGCATAGTCGGCGATCGGCACGGTCTTCAGCAGCGCTTCCACTTGGTCGAAGTCGGTGCAATGCGCGGCGAGGAATTCGCTGTCATGCAGGCCGTCGCGGACGATGATGGCGAGGATGGCGCTGAGCAGGAAGGCGTCCATGCCGGGTTTCACCTGCAAATGGATGTCGGCGTATTTCGCGGTTTCGGTGCGGCGCGGGTCGATCAGCACCATGGTGCGGTTCGGGTCTTTCTTGATCTCCTTCAGCGTGTCGCGGGCGTTGGGGATGCCGTGCGCCTGGAAGGGATTGGTGCCGATGAACAGCACGTATTCGGCGTGTTCCACGTCCTCGGTGGTATGGCAGGTCTGCTGGCCGAAGAGTCGGCCGTTGACCCAGAAATCGCCGGTTTTCTCCTGCCCCAGCGAGTTGTAGTTGAAGCGGCTCTTCATCGCCGCCCGCAACTGCCCCAGATACGCGCCACCCAGATGGTTGCCCTGACCGCCGCCGCCCGCCGTGGCAAAGGCGTTGCCGCCATGCTTGTTCTTGATGGCCACCAGACGCTGGGCAATATCGTCCAGCGCCTCGTCCCAGCTGACCGGCTCGAAGCTGCCGTCGGCCCGGCGGCGCAATGGCTGGCGCAGGCGGTCGTCGTGGTTCTGGTAGTGTTCCAGCCGCGCCGCCTTCTGGCAGATGTAGCCCTTGCTGACGGGATGGTTGTCGTCGCCCCGGATTTTGGTGAACTTGCCGTTCTCGATCTCCACGGTCAGCCCGCAGTTGCGGGAGCAGAGGATGCAGGCAGTGGTTTGCGTGGTCATGGCGGACTCCGTGCCGGTAGGGCGGGTGGGATGCGCCTGATCGTAACGATCGTTATTCAATAAGGCAATCGCCGTGTGATCCCGTAGCGTGACCGCCCGGTTTCCGTTCCGGGGGCTATACTGCGGCAACCCCTCTGGTTCCGGAGCCCGTCATGTCCCTTGTCCGTGTTGAACGTCGGCCGCCGCTGCTGAAGGTCTTCATTAGCCGTCCAGAAGCCCGCAATGCCGTTGACCGGCCCACCGCCGAGGCGCTGGCGCAGGCCTTCCGCGATTTCGAGGCCGACCCGGAACTGTCGGTGGCGATCCTGAGCGGCGAGGGCGGCAACTTTTGCGCCGGGGCCGACCTCAAGGCGGTGTTTGCCGATCCCGAACGCCGCAACCGGCTGGACACCGAAGGCGACGGGCCGATGGGACCGACGCGGATGCTGTTGAGCAAGCCGGTCATTGCGGCGGTGAGCGGTTATTGCGTGGCGGGCGGGCTGGAGCTGGCGCTGTGGTGCGACCTGCGCGTGGCGGACGAAACGGCGGTGTTCGGCGTGTTCTGCCGCCGCTTCGGCGTGCCGCTGATTGACGGCGGCACCGTGCGCCTGCCGCGTCTGATCGGCCAGAGCCGGGCGCTGGACCTGATCCTGACCGGACGGCCGGTGGACGCGCGGGAGGCGCTGGCTATCGGGCTGGCGAACCGGGTGGTACCGCCCGGCGAGGCTTTGCGCGCCGCCGGGGAGCTGGCCTTGCAGATTGCCGCTTTTCCGCAGACCTGTTTGCGCGGCGACCGGCTGAGCGCTTATGAACAATGGGACAAAAGCGTGGACGAAGCCTTGCGGCATGAATTCGGTTACGGTCTGAAGACGCTGGCCAGCGGGGAGTCGGTGACGGGGGCGGGGCGGTTTTCGGGGGGCGAGGGGAAGGGCGGCAGGTTTTCCGGGTAATTATTCCCTGCGGTGAGGAGTCACCCGGCTGAAGTGATTGTATCGTGTATCGTTACGGGATACACTTTTGGGCAAAGGAGTGCGGCATGATCAAAAGTTTCCGACACAAGGGATTGCGCGATTTTTTTGAAAGCGGCTCAACGCGCGGTATTCAGCCCGCGCATGCTGCCAAGCTGGGCAGGCAATTGGCCCGCCTGCATGGTGCGACCGCTCCCCGGGATATGAACCTGCCGGGTTGGGGTTTGCATCCGTTGACCGGCAGTCTGGACGGGCATTGGTCCGTGCAGGTCAACGGCAACTGGCGGCTGACATTCCGGTTTGAGGATGAAGATGCGGTTTTAGTGGACTATCAGGATTATCACTGAGAGGTGGATGGCATGATGACGATGTTCAACCCGCCGCACCCGGCGGAATCCCTGCGGGAGGATGTCCTGCCCGCTCTGGGGCTGAGTGTGACCGAGGCTGCCCGTCAGTTGGGAGTCAGTCGTGTGACCCTGTCGCGCCTGTTGAACGGAAAGGCGGCGGTTACACCGGAGATGGCCTTGCGCATCGAGGCTTGGCTGGGCAAGGAGCGTGGCGGGGATGCGGCGCTGTGGATGAGGATGCAGGCGGACTATGATTTGTGGCAGGCGCAGCAGAAGGTGGCGGCCATGCCCTTGAATGTGATTCCGCTGGCGGCCTGAACGTCTGGCCTCCGATGACAAGCCGATTGTCCCCGGCGGCCCTCACGCCCCGAACTGCACGAATCGTAACCTGTGGCCATCATCACCAAGAACAGATCAAGGTAACGCCATGACCGCCGCCGCCACCTCCGCGATCCGCCAGACCGCCACCCCCGCCGGGATGATCCCGGAAGTCCGCCGTCCCGATTTCGATTTTCCCGCCGACCTGCCGAAATGGTGGTGGGACAACAACCCGATGAAGACGCTGCTGCTGGCCGCGCTGTCCTCCGGCTTCCCGCCGGGAGAACGTTTCTTCATTGACTCGGTGCGTCACTATCAGGACCGCATCACCGACCCGGAGCTGCAAAAGGCCATTCGCGGCTTTATCGGCCAGGAGGCGCACCACAGCAAGGAACACAAGGCGCTGAACGGCTTCCTCGAAGACCGGGGCATCGGCCTGGGCCGTCTGGAGCATGAAATCGCCATGTTCATGGACCGCCTGCGCAAACTGAGCCCGGAGCGCCAGCTGGCTCATACCGTGGCGGTGGAACACTTCACCGCGATGATGGCCGAGGAGTTCCTGCTGAAGTTCAACGCGCTGGAAGAAATGGACCCGCGCATGGCCCCGATCTGGGCCTGGCATGCCATTGAAGAAGCCGAGCACAAGGCGGTGGCCTTCGATGTCTACAAGGCTATCGGCGGCAGCGAGTTCGTGCGCGTCACCGAAATGATGGCGGTGAGCGTGCTGTTCCCGCTGTTCAGCACCATTCATCTGGTGCAATTGATGAAGGAGGCCGGGGAACTGGGCAACCTGAAGGCGTGGGCGCAGGGACTGAACTACTTCTACGGCTATCCAGGTGTGTTCCGCAAGCTGCTGCCCGCCTATTTCAAGTTCTACAGCCCGAACTTCCATCCGTGGCACACCGATTCACGCGGGTTGCTGGCCAAGGCCAAGGCGAAGTGGCTGAGCCGCCTGCCGCTGTAAGGGCCGAAGAAGGCGGGGAGCTTCCGGCGTCCCCGCCTACAGCCGCTTCATGAACCCCGGCCCCACCAGTTCATCCCCCAGATCACGCCCCACCTCAGTCGCCACCAGCGCATTCAGCCTTGCGTTCAGGTCCAGCAGCAGCGGTTTCAAGGCTTCCGGCCGTTGCGCCAGATTGTTCAGTTCGCCGGGATCGGCCTGCGTGTCGTACAGCTCCAGCTGGTTGTGGCGGGTCAGGGTTTCCCAGTCGGTCGGAACATGGTGTTCCGACGGCTTGAAATAGCGCGCGAACTTGTAGCGGCCGTCATGGATGCCGCGAAACAGCGCCGGATGGTCGGTGCGCGGCATCGGCCACATCCCCTTCAGTAGTGCCCGCAGCGGCATGAAACGGTCAGCCAGCACCTCATGGTCAATCAGCGCGCCGATGAATTCGTTGTCGATGTGGTGGGTGGTGTTGTAGTTGAAGAGGTGGCCGCGCCGGTCGCGCTCCGAGCGTCCTTCCGCCCGGCCGATCGATGAGGCCAGGCTTATCCCCGCCAGTTGCGGATACAGCTCCGGCAGCCGTTTTCCTTCCACCCCGGCCAGTTCCAGCAGCGTCGGCGTCAGGTCGATGGTGCTGCCCAGCGCGGCGCTCGTCACGCCTTTCGGGCCGTCCGGGTGGACGATGATCAGCGGCACGCGCACGTTCTCCTGATACATGAACGGTCCCTTCTGGCGCAGGCCGTGCGCACCCGCCATCTCGCCGTGGTCGGCGGTGAAGACCACGATGGTCCGGTCAGCCTGTCCGCTGGCTTCCAGCGCGTCCAGCACCGTCAGCAGGTGGCGGTCGGCGTCGCGGATGCAGTTGAAATAATAATTGCGGTAGGCGCGCCAGCTGTCGTCGCCGTCGGGCAGGCGGCCATAGGCCATGTTGCAGAACTTCACGTAGCTGGCATGCGCCTCCGGCTTGTGGCGCAGGTCATCATGGCGGTTGGCGGGCAGCGGCAACTCCCACAAGGCGCGGTAGAGCGGGTCATCCGGCGCTTGCGCCAGCGGCGACAGGTAGTCCCGTGCGCGGCGCGAGGCGTTCTGGCTGTCGCCGGTGCTGAAGAACATGATGTCGTGCGGGTTGACGAAATTCACCGCCAGCAGCCACGGCTTGCCGTTGCCGGATGCCGCCCGGTCGCGCAGCCACTGCGAGGACTCGGCGGCGATCTGACCGTCGTATTTGAAACCGGTCCACGTTGAGCCGTGCGGGTCGCCGTCGAAGTTGAAATCCGAAAAGCCGAAAGGCTCCAGCGCGTCGCGGGTGCCGGGGTAGCGGCCGTAGGTCAGCTGGTGTCCTTCCGGCACGCCGCCCAGATGCCACTTGCCCTTGTAGGCGGTGTCGTAGCCGTTGGCGCGCAGGTAGTGGCCCAGGCTGGGCATGTCGTCGGGGATGGAGGGTTCGGGGAAGACGCCGTAGTTCACCACCATCCGCGTTTTCTGCGTGTGCTGGCCGAAGTAGAGGTTGGAGCGCGAGGGCGAGCAGGGCGTGGTGTTGACGTGGAAGCGGTTGAAGCTGATGCCGCGCCCCCACAGCCGTTCATGGCCGGGCAGCGGCAGGCCCGGCGGCAGGTCGGCGTGCTCCTGGTCGGTGACCACCAGCAGGATGTTCAGCGGTCGCGCGCCGGGTTGGACGCCGGAAGGCAATGACGGAACGCGGCGGGGGCCGGGCGTCCGGGGCTGCAGCAGCCAGCCGGTCATTCCGGCGCCGCCGGTCGCTCCGGCCAGCCCGGCGGCCAGCAGGGTTCTGCGCTTCAGGGGCATGATGCCGACTCCGCTATGGGGAATACGCCTAGGGATAGCATGAAATCCGCCCGGCAGCCATCCGCCTTCAAGCCGGTGCGGCGGCGGTCCCGGACTTTTGCCCCACGACCAGCACATTGAAGCTGTGCCCGTCCCATTCCCGCAGGCGGGTGAAGTCCCGTTCCAGCAATGTCAGCGTAAAGCCGGTTTCACGCATCAACCCGCTCAGCCCGGCCAGAGAGATGGCGGTCATGCGGTGGCGGTCTTCCCAGCTGCGCACGCCGTCGACATCCTCGCGGCGGATCGCTACCTGCAATTCCAGGGTCTCGCTGTCGCCGTCATGGCGCCAGCCCGAGCGGAAGGTGAAGTCGGCGCCGCCCCGGCTCAGCCGCGTCACCGCATCGCGGTTCTGGATACCGTCCTTATCGACCGTGTCAAAAATGAAGATGCCGCCCGGCTTCAGGGCGCGGTAGGCCCGGCGCAGGGTTTCGGCCAGCGCCGCGACCGGGTGGCTGTAGTGCACGGAATAGAGCAGGCAGCTGACCAGGTCGAGGCGGCTGTCGATCTCGAAGGCAGCCAGGTCGCTGAGGATCAACTCGGCCTCCGGGCAGCGTTGCGCCGTGGCGGCCAGCATCTGCGGGCTGTTGTCCAGTCCGGAAACGCGGAATCCCTTGCCTTGCATGACCTCCAATAATTGTCCGGTGCCGCAGGCCAGGTCCAGGTAATCCCTTCCGCCCGACTCGCCCAGACAGTCAAGGGCGCGTTGCAGGAAATCCGCCTGTCCGGCGTAGTCCACCTCATGGCAGAAACCGTCGTAATAGGCGGACAGGTCGGCGTACAGGTTGCCGGGAGTGGGTGCGGGCATGGGGACGATCCGGTGGTGTGTGGCGCAAGCCTGTCGCAAAACGGTCGGGAAGGGAAGGGTTTCCCGGCCGGGCTCAGGGAGCGGCCGGGAAGCAGGTTCCGACCGGTTGCCCGGCGGGCAGGTCGCAACGCATGGCTGTACTCTGGCCGGGACACTCCGCGTCCCGCTGACAGTAATCCACCGGTCCGGTATGGCAGATGACCGGGATGTCGGTCTTGCGCGTGCGCTGGCCCTTGGCGGAATCTTTCAGGCGAACGGTACCGGTGGACGTGGTGGAGCCGTCGGTCAGCGGAAGGGTTTTCACCGACCCGACGCCCAGCCGGTACGTATGGCCGGCCTGAAAATCGGCCGTGAACGCGCAGGACAGCTTGCCCTTGGGGGCGATCACGCCGCCGCCGCCATACCCGGCCAGGATGACGGCGGTGCCGGGAGTAAACGTCAGGCGGTGCCGTCCGGGTTCAAACAGGATCGTGGTTCCTTTCAGCGGCTTGTCGTCCAGTTGCTTCAGGCCATAGCCGCTAATGACGTTGACCAACAGCAACGGAATGACCCGTAAGGATGTCTTGGCGACGGCGATCTCGCGTTCCGGGCGTGCTTGGCCGTCATAGGCCTGAAAGGTGGAGCAGCCCGTGAGGAGGGCCATCGGGATGACGGTCAAGACCAGGCGACGGAGGCGCATGACGGCGGCTCTTGGGACAGGGGTATCTTTCTATCATACGCCCGGGAGGCGTGCTTCCGGCACGATCCTGGATGAGGATGACAAAGACGCCGTCGCGGCCGCCATTGACATCCCGCCAAGCGCTTGCTTTAGTCAGCCTCCCCTGCAACCACGTCCCGGCGAGGCCCATGTCCCACGTTTTGCCCCCTGAAATCGTCACGCCCCGCCGCCGCCCGGCGCAATTGCGCCCCGCCGCGCCTTGGTGGCGCAACCTCGATCCGGAGTTTCCCGCCTGGAAGGTGGTGAACCATATGGATCGCTTCACGCGGCTGCGCATGCAGACCTCGTCGCTGACCGATCTGGGCCTGCGCGCGGGCATCATTGCCGCCACCACCGCCCTGTCGCTGCCGTGGAGCCTGCGGCCGGACACGCTGCTGCGCGACCGCAAGGAGCGCGGCTTCTACCACGACCTGGCCACCGCCGGCGACGCCCATGCCTTCTTCCAGAAACCGAAACCGGGCATCCGCGTGCGCGTCCGTCATTCCGGGCCGCTGGCGCACAAACCCAAGGACGGCCAGTCCTACCTGCTCAGCTTCAAGAGCCCGTTCGAGGCGGTCAATCCGCGGGTGCGCGAGGATTACCACCGCCACGACAACAACGAAATCGCTTGGGCGCAGTACTGGAAGCACGGCGACAAGCCGCGTCCCACCATTGCCGTCATCCACGGTTTCATCATGGACAGCTACTGGGTCAACAGCAAATTCTTCGCGTTGGAATGGTTCTACGAACAGGGCTATGACGTGCTGCTCTACACCCTGCCGTTCCACGGCTACCGGCAGGGCCTGCTGTCGCCGTTCTCCGGCCACGGCTATTTCTCGCACGGGCCGTTGCACATGAACGAGGTGCACGCCCACGCCATCCACGATTTCCGGGTGTTCCTCGACTGGCTGCTGTCGCACGGGGTGCCGTCGGTGGGGGTGACCGGCATCTCGATGGGCGGTTACGCCACGGCGCTGCTGGCCAGTGTCGAGGAGCGGCTGGCCTTCGCCATTCCGGTGGTGCCGCCCGCCAGCCTGGTGGACATGGTCTTTGAATGGCCGGTGCTGGGGCACCTGATCCGTTCGGCGCTGGCCACGGCGGGCATCAGCATCCAGGAGGCGCGGCACACGCTGGCGGTGAACTCGCCGCTAACTTGGAAGCTGGCCATTCCCAAGGAACGGGTGCTGCTGATCGGCGGCATGGATGACCGTATCACCTTCACCAAGCACACCCTGCTGTTGTGGGAGCACTGGGACCGGCCCGCCGTGCACTGGTTCCCCGGCGGCCATGTGCTGCATTGGGGGCAGGGCGATTACCTGAAGGCAATGCGCCGCTTCCTGGACGGCATCGGCTTCAAGCCCTGAACGGGGCGTGGCTCAGGCGCGCGCGGGCGGAATGGCATACGTCCCCGTCGCGTGCGCCACCGGCTCCTCCTGACCCTCCGAATACAGCCATACTTCCCCCACCGCCAGCAGCTTGCCCAGCTTCATCAGTTTGCACTCGCCGATGATGTCGCGGTCGGCCGCCGGCTTGCGCATGAAGTTGATGTTCAGGCTGGTGGTCACCGCCAGCGGCACCATGCCTATTTCACCGAGGATGGCGGCATACAGCGCCAGGTCGGCCGTGGTCATCAGCACCGGCCCCGACACCGTGCCGCCCGGCCGCAGCTCGGCGTGTCCCACCGGATGCCGCACCGTCGCCGCGCGGTTGCCCACGGCCTCCACCACGCATTTGTTCTGCGGGA
>DASUIL010000191.1:0-20809 GCA_036273075.1 Fluviicoccus sp.
TTTCACCTCGCGCAGCAGGTGCAGCGGGTTGCGCGCGTTCAGCAGCAGCACGCCGGAGGTTTGCAGGTGCACCACCGACCCCTGGTTGTAGGCGACGTAGGGCAGTTGCAGGCGGCTGATGATGTCCTGCAGCCCGTCGCAAAGGCGGTCGCCGGCGCGTCCGGCCTTCACCGCCGCCTCGCGCTTCTCCATTTCCAGCAGCGCGTAATAGCCCGCCACGCAGGACAGCGGGTTGGCGCTGAGCGTGCCGCCGACCATGGCCCGCTTGCTGTTATTGCCGCCGATGCCGCCCGCCAGCAGCTGCATGATGTCCTTGCGTCCGCCGATGCCGCCCGCCATGGGGTAGCCGCCGGTCAGGCACTTGCCGAACACGGTCAGGTCGGGTTTGACGTTGAAATAGCCTTGCGCGCCCGCCATGCCGGTGCGGAAGCCGCTGACCACTTCGTCAAAGATCAGCAGTACGCCGAATTCGTCGCACAGTGCGCGCAGCTGCCGGTTGAAGTCGGCGGTGGCCGGGCGCGTGCCGCTTTCCGGGCCCAGCGGTTCGACGATGACGGCCGCCGTGCCGCCGCGCAGGCGGTTCAATTGCAGGCGCAGGCGGATGGCGTCCAGGTTGTTGGGGAAGCTTTCCTGGGTATAAGCCGTCGCGCCACGCGGAATGCCGATGGCTTCGAGCCGACCCGTGCCGGGAATGCGCATGCCGTAGACCATCTGGTCGCTCCAGCCGTGGTACGCGCCGCCAATCTTGATCACGAACTTGCGGCCGGTATAGGCGCGGGCCAGCCGGATGGCCGCCATCACCGCCTCGGTGCCGGAGCCGAGCATGCGGAACTGGTCCACCGACGGTACATGGCGGCAGACCAGCTCCGCCAGCTTCACTTCGTACTCGTGCAGCAGGCCGGTGACCGGGCCGCATTCCCGCAGGGTTTGCTGCACCTTTTCCAGCACTACCGGATCGTTGGAACCGAGCAGCGTCGGGCCGCCCGCCTGCAGGAAGTCGATGTAGCGGTTGCCGTCGATGTCCGTCAGGTGCGCGCCGCGCGCCTCGCGGATGGCCAGCGGGAAGGGGTAGTTGAAGGCGAGGTTGTGCTGCACACCGCCGGGAATCACCGCCTTGGCGCGCTCGGCCAGCGCTTTCGAACCCTGGCAGCGCTGCTCGAAATAGCGCAGCACCGTTTCCATGTGCGCGGGACGGATCGGCCGGATCGGCTGGCTGACCAGCGCCTTGAGACGGGCGTTGACCGCCTCGACATCGGGCCAGCGGGAAATGCCGGAGGGGCTGGAATGCAGGCCGGGGGCGGGGGTGGTCATGTCGTGGACTCCGGGACGGGGGAAAAAGGCATGCAGGGCGGTGAGGACGGCGTGCCGGTGCGGCGTGCGCGCAGCGGCCAGAGTCTGGTCGAACCAGGCGGTGGCGGCCTGTTCCAGCGCCACCACCACGTCGGAGGCGTCGGCCAGATCGCGGCCCAGGCCGAGCACACCGTGGTTGGCCATCAGCAGCGCGCGGGTCTTGCCGCCGCACTGCGCGGCGGCGCGCAGCGCCAGCCAGCCGGTGCCGGACGGGGCATAGCCGCACACCGGCACGGTCTGGCCCAGTTGCGGCTGCCAGCGCGCGGGCACCGGCAGCGGCCGGTGCAGCAGGCTGTAGGCGCTGGCTACCGGCTGGTGGGTGTGGACGCTGGCGCGGCAGTCGGGACGGCGGCGCAGGAGGCGGGCGTGCAGGCCGCTTTCCACCGAGGGCGCGCGCGTCCCCGCCAGCTGCTTCAGCGTGTCCAGCCGCAGCACGGCGATGTCGTCGGCGGTCATGGCGTAGTAATCGGTGGCGGACGGGGTGACGGCGAAGGTATCGCGGTCGATGCGCAGCGCCAGGTTGCCGCCAACCCCGGCCAGGAAGCCGCGATCGGCCAGCGCGAGGGCGGCGTCGAGCAGGGTGTGGCGGGCGGTGTTCCAGGCATTCATGCGGCGGCTCCCCAGGCATGGCGGCGGTAGAAGGGCGACAGCGCCCGGTAGGCGGCCTTGAAGCCGCTATAACCCCGGGCGTAGACCTCGCGGGTCTGGCTTTGCGGTTCGAAGACGCGGCGCACCGGCACCAGGCCGGGAATATCGGCGGCGGTGATGTCGCCGATGCCCATCGCCGCGAGGAAGGCCGCCCCCCGGACATTGGCCTGGATCGGCTGTTCCGGCTGGATCACTTCCAGCCCCAGCACGTCGGCGAAGATGCGGCACCAGACATCGGACTGGCCGCCGCCGCCGACAATGGTCAGCCGTTGCGGGCTTTCGCCGAGGAAGCGGCTGACCGGCTCCAGCATCCAGCGCGTGTTGTAGGCCACGCCCTCCAGGAAGGCGCGCACCATGTCCGCGCGCTGGTGCGCCAGCGACATGTGCAGCAGCGTGCCGCGCAGGTGCGGGTCATCCACCGGACTGCGCTCGCCCACAAGCCACGGCAGGTAGAGCAGGCCGCGCGCCCCGGCGGGCACGGCGGCGGCCACCTCGTCCAGCGCGCGGTAGGCGGCGGGCTGGGTGTCCTCGCGCAGGATGCCGTCCTTGATGAACAGCAGCCGGTCGCGCAGGAAACTGAGGTTCGACCCCGCCGCCGACTGCATCGCCATCATCAGGTAGCGGCCGGGCAGCGCCGCCGGCACCGAGGCGATATGGCGGAAGACATCGGTTTTCTTGAACGGCACATGCGCGCCCAGCCACGACGAGGTGCCCGCGTAGAAATGCAGCGCCCGGTCGGCCACCGCCCCGGAACCCAGCGCGGCGGCGGAATTGTCCACCGACCCCGCCACCACCGGGATGCCCGGCGGCAGGCCCAGCCGCGCCGCCACGGCGGGCAGCAGCTGGCCGATCACCTCGTCGGGGCGGACGATATCCGGCAGCCGTTCGCGCTCCAGGCCGGTCTGGCGCAGCAGGGCGGGGTGGTAGTCGATGCGGTCGGGGTCCCGGTTGTCGGTGGCCCAACTGGTCAGCGCGGAGTCGTGCGGCGCGGCGGCGCGGCCGGTCAGGCGCAGGTTGAGGTAATCGGGCACATTGAGGAATTTGTCGGTGCGGGCGTAAATTTCCGGCCGTGACGCGCGCAGCCAGGAGATATGGCCGACCGGGTCCTTGCCTGACAAGGCGGGCGCGCCGCCGGTCAGGCGTATCCAGCGCCACAGCTTCACCGGGTCGTAGCCCGCCACTTTCGGCAGCCGCCCGCCGCCCGCCAGGCGCTGCACTGCCGCCTCGCCGCGCATGTCCATCCACAGCAGCGCGTTGCACAACGGTTGCCCGTCGCGGTCGACGGGAATGGTGCCCTCGCCCTGGCTGGAACAGGCGACGGCGGCGATGGCGCGGCGGTCGACGCCGGTGCGGTGCAGCACCTCGGCAGCGCTGTCGAGCAGGGCCTGCCACCAGTCGGCGGGACGCTGTTCCGCGCCGCCGCCGTCCAGCATCAAGGTCTCCACGGCGCGGAAGGCGAAGCCCAGCACCCGCCCGTCCAGGGTCACCACGGCGGTCTTGCAGCCGGAGGTGCCCAGGTCAATAGCCAGGTAACAGCGGCGGCTTTCGGGGGTGTCGACGGAAGGGGTCATGCGGCGCGAGCATCCTGTCTCTAATACGCGATCAATGCTCACATATTAGGCGGGCCACGTCGCTTGTCAAGCGGGCAGAGGGAGGGGGCGGGAAGGGGGAGAGGGAGGGGACAGTCACCCCTCCGCCAGCGCCTTGTGCATCCGCCGGTCCGGCACCAGCCACATCAGCGCCACCGCCGCGAACACGGCAAAGCTCGCGCGACTGTCCCACAGGCTCAGCCCGATACCGAGCGTGTAAAACACCAGCGACAACCTGCCTTTCAGGTCGCTGCCGAAGGCCTGCGCCAGCGCCGAGTCCCGGCCGTGGTGCCAGATCAGGCTGTGCGCCCAGACGTAATAGGCCAACGCGCACAGCAGCAGGTTCATCCCGTACAGCACCGTCGGCATCGTCGCGAAATGGTTTTCGCCCATCCAGCCGGTGGAAAAGGGCAGCAGCGACAGCCAGAACATCAGGTGCAGGTTGCTCCACAGGATGCCGCCGTTCACCGACTTCACCGCCTGCATGGTGTGGTGATGGTTGTTCCAGTAGATGCCGACGTAGAGGAAGCTCAGCGCATAGCTGACGAATTTCGGCCACAGCGGCAGCAGCGCGTCCAGCGTTTCGCCGTGCGGCACCTTGATTTCCAGCACCATGATGGTGATGACGATGGCGAGCACGCCGTCGGTGAAGGCTTCCAGTCGGTTCTTGTGCATGAGGGGTCTCCGGTCTCCCGTGGCGTTTGCGCGCCCGGGCCGGACCGTCAAGGCTCCAGTACCCGGATCAACCCCAGCATGGTGGCATAAGGCGCGCGCCGCTGCACGAAATTAGCCGCCCAGACCGGCACCCGTCCGCCGGGGTCCACCTGCAACTGGCTGCTGAAGCGGCTGCGGTTCTTCCCGGCTTCCTCGACGCGGAGGGTCAGGCTCATGGCGGGAATGCGCACCACGGCGGGATCTGTCACCGGAAAGTCGGGCACATCCTGCGCCGTGATCAGCGTGTGGCGCGGGTTGCCCGGCGTCTGGACCTCGTAACGCAGCATTACGTCGCGGTCCGGTAGTCCGCCCGGCGTGCGGAACACCAGATACAGCAGCCATTCCCCCGGCGCCACCTGCCGCACCACCCTGATCGACTTCAAGTTCCACAGCCAGTTGCTGAAGGCCGGGAAGTCCGTCAGCGTGCGCGTCACCTGTTCCACCGAGGCTTCCAGTTCCGCCTCGGCCTTCATCGAGCGCAGCCGCTGGCCTTCCTCGATCTTGCTGAAAATCCGGATATGGCGCAGCTTGTCCGCGCGGATCAGCACCCAGCCCAAGTCGCGAGGCGTTTCCTGAAGTTCCCGCCAGTCGGACTCGTCATCAGCCCGGACGTTCACGCCCGTTGTCGTCAGCACCAGCACCAGCAGCATCAGTATGCCCCGGCCAAGCGCGCGTCTCATCAGCGCGCTCCGGCATCGGGCGCGCGCGCCGGGGTCAGCCCGAAGCCCCTTACCTTCACCGGCCGCTGGGCCTCATGGAAGGCCTGCCTCGCTTCCCAGGCCTGCTTCATGCGGTAAAACGGCACGGTGGGGTAGAGGTGATGCACCAGATGCCGGTTCTGGCCCGCCATCAGGATCGTCAGCAGCCACTCGTGGCCCTCGCGCATTGAAGACGCGCCATAGATATCGTCCTTTTGCAGCACATCGTGCGGATGGTGCGGCAGGTAGACGAACACGAAGACGATCAGCCACAAGCCCAGCCGCGAGGCCAAAAACCAGAACAGCAGCAGCTTCCAGCCGCAGAAGACGAACAGCAGCCCCAACGCCGCCAGCCCGGCGGGCAGTTGCCACAGGATTTGCCGCACCTCCGACTTGGGCCGGGTATGCGCCTGCTTCAGGTATTGCGGCAGGTAGAACAACTCGAAGAAAGGCCACAACACCAGCGGGCCGTACCAGTGGTTGGTCAGCAGGCGATCCGGGTCCTTGCCCACTTCATTGGTGAAGCGGTGATGTTGCATGTGGCCCCAGCGCAGCAGCTTTGGCGAGACATAGGGCAGCAGCAGGTTGATGGTCAGCGCCGCGATCAGCGTGTTCAACCATTCCCGGTTGGAGGCGGAACGGTGCACCGCCTCGTGGATGGGCGTGAACAGGTAATACCCGACCAGCGCGCCGGGCAACGCCGCCAGCACCGGGTTGATCCATTCCATCGTCACCGCGACGATCAGGTACAGCGCCACCGGCAGGGCGACGGACAGGATGCCCACCACCGGCCACGAGATGGGCGGTTTGACATGCAGTTGCTTCAGCCACTCGGGGTTATCGTTCTGATGTTCCACGTGGAACGCGGGATTGTCGGCGGTCATGGTGCCGCTCCGTCAGGCTCGGGTTGGGCATTTCATGATCAGGCCCGGCCTGCTTGGTCGGAAGGGATATCCCTGCCAAGGGGGGAGACTTTGCTGCCAATCGTGACGAAAAGTCCCTGATGTCGGCTCAAGGACACGCCGCCGGTCAGCGTTGCTGTTGATCCAGATATTCCCGCACCGACATGCCGAACCAGCGCTGGAAGGCGCGGCGGAAGCCGGAGGGGTCGCTGTAGCCCAGCGCCAGCGCCAGCGATTCACCGGTATGGCGCGCGTCCTGCAAATGGATGCGCGCCTGACGGTGCAACTCGGCGTCGTGCAGCGCCTGATAGGTCTGGCCTTCCTCCTTCAACCGCCTCATCAGCGTCCGCGCCGACAGGTTCAGCGCCTCCGCCACTTCCGGCAGCGTCCACAGGCGGCCGGGATTGGCGCGCAGCAGGGTGACGATGCGGGTGCTGACCGCGCGCGGGGCCTGCTGCAAGTCCTGGAACTGCTGCTCGCATTGCTGCTCGGCCTGCAGTTTCGCCACCGGGTCGGCGTGCAGCGACGGCGTCTGCAACAGCCGGATCGGCAGCACCAGCGCGGTTTCCGCGCAACCGAAGCGCACCGGCATGTGGAAGTGTTCGTGATAGAGCGCCGCATGCGCCGGGGCCGGATAGCCGATGTTCAGCCGCCCCTCGCGCAGCGGCCCGCCGGTAATGAACTCGATGCCGGTCTGGGCGCTGGCCAGGAAGGCTTCGACCAGGAACAGGCCGGTATCATCGAAGGCGCTGCGCAGGCGCAGGCTGAAACTGAGGCATTCGCCGTCGCTGTGCAGGCCGATGTCGATGAACTGGCCGCGGATGCTGTAGAAGCGGGCAATGGTGGACAGCGCCTCGCCCAGCGTCGAACTGGTGTAAGCGGCGACGCCGATGGGGCCGTGAGTGGCGATGTGCAGTTGCTGGCCGACGCGCAGCGCGAAGCCGGGTTCGGGGCGCAGTTCCATGATCTTGCGCAGCAGGTCGAGGTGGCTGTCCAGCGACAGGTGGCTGTTCAGGCTGAACAGTTCATCCGGGGCAATGCCGCTGCCGGACAGCAGCGCGGCCTGATCTGCCTCGTTCAGCGACAGGGTTTTCAGCAGCAGGCGCAGGTAGGCGGTGGCGACCAGCATGGCATCGGTCCGGGGGAATGGGGTGGCTGGATAATGCCACATCGAAGGGTGATGTCCATCTCCCTCCCCACCTGTGGGGGAGGGCCGGGGTGGGGGGTACGGGGGTGGTCCTTGGGTTGCCGGTGTGTTCTCCCTCTTACTATTGCAAAGCACAATACACCAGATCAGCGGATATGCTGGAACTCCAGCGACATCCCCATCAGTAGGCGCATCAGTTCTGCTTGTGAATGTTGGCCTGTTTTCTCATAAATATTTTTCAGGACTGTTCGTAATGAGCTCATCGTCAATCCGACTTGCGGGGCCAGATCAGTCAATACCGGCGTATTCACAAATTGCTGGCAAACCTCAATTTCGCGAGGTGTTAGCTCGAAATTCTCCAACAGCAACTTCTCGGAGATACGGTGTCCACGATCCGGATCGGTTATGAAAACGGCTGCGGCGATGTTGTCGCTCCGCAAATCCTGCCATGCGTCGAGACTGGAAAGAGGGAGTACGCTAAGCATGAGCGGTAGGGCATGGTTGGGATGGGTCAGGCCGATCACGCCGCCGGTTTCTCCTTGGCAATCCCGCTGAGAGGTTTCGATGGCTCCACGGATTAATGCCTGAAGCCTCTGATTCTGTTCACGGTCTTGGCAGCCGAGGCCGTCACGATTGACCCGGAGGTAGGTGTAGCAACGTAAAGCCTGCTCGGCGGCGTTGTTGGCGTAGGCAATTCGTCCGGACAAGTTTATCAGGATGATCCCGGTCGATGTCCTGTCCAGCATGGCGTAGAGTGCGGCATTGTGCTGGCGGGTAAGGCTGAGTTGGCGGTGTATCTGCAAGCCTCTGCGCAGATGCACGCCGATGCGGTTGAGCAGGGCGACATCCGTGTGGTCGAAATATCCTTCCTCCTCGGTGCGATGCACTCCGAGGCAGCACCAGCGGAAATCCGCCAGTTCCAGCATGACGCCCATTTGGGCCGACATGTTCCATTTCCGACAGTACTGGTAGTAGTCCCCGACCTGTTGTTTCCAGTCGTCGTATGAGCCAAAGAGATCCTGGATGGTGGCCCCTGTTCCTACACCACCGAGCCGTTGAAAGGCGGCGCCGGTCAGTTTCATGTCGAGTTCGTCCCAGCCGGCCTGACGGTATTCGGTGAGGCAGGCTTCAGACAGGTTGTGAGGGGTGAGGATGTTGTAGCCGGGGTTGAGGGTGTCCATGCCGGTGATGATGGTGGAGCGGGCTTGGCAAAGATCGGCAATGGATTTCATGACTTGCGGCCAGCGGCTGCCGTCGAGGGCCGCGTCGTAGATGTCGCCGATGAGTTGGTATTCCTGCGTGGATGGGGTCATGACTGTTCCTCAGTCTATGGCGGTGATGCTTTAAGTCTGTTCATGGCAGGTGATGTGCCTTCTAGTCAATTAGTTGTATCTCAGTCGGATGAGGGCGGGCAAGACTTTGACAATCAAATTTCATCACTATGACTATCCTCAAATGAGGATAGTCATAGTGATGAAATGGGTGTTAGATACAGGCTTAATATAAATCGTTTCAGGTAATTTTATGAAGACAAAATGGCACCAAGAAAGGGTGCCACCACTCGTTTGGTTTTTCACAGAGCTCAGGGTATTGTTATGAATAACAAGTTTTTTATGACGGCGATAGTCTTGGCGGCATTGTCATTCGAGAGTTCGCAGGTGGCGCAAGCCACACCAGTCAAAATTATCCTTAATATCGGTGAGCGTGACGAGAAGGCGGAACAGGAAGAAAAACTGCGGGCAGCCGCGGTTGAGGAACACATAGCCAGAAACAAGGCCGAGCAGGCTAGGCTGGATGCAGAAACTGCTGCTGAGAAGAAGAAGGGCGATGCCGAGGCTGCCCAGGCCCGCGCCAAATTCGACGCGGAGATAAAGGCACACTATGAGCGTTGTGCCGCCAAAGGTATCTCCAAGGAAAAATGCGGGTCACTCGGAACTAAACAATAATCTGAATCAGTGAATTGCATTGGCCACATTTTTCTTCCCTCAACGCCGGTGGTTTTCTTCAGGGAAACCAAGATCAAATACGATTATTCTTGACTGATATTGTATCTGACCGTTTTGCTCCTGTTGCAGGTCTTGTGCATCCGCTCAGTGATGCGGCCTAGCATGGGAGCCGGTATTTCGAGGCGGTGCTGGATCCGAGGAACACCAGACGCGCGGTGTACGTGGACAAGGAGTATATGGCGTATCCGCCGCGGGAACGGGACGAGCGCCTGACGGCGTTGGGATAGCGGTTGAAATAGCAGTGCAATGCCCAGGCGGGAAAGCCGTTGTCGGACTGCCAACAGCGCAGCAACCGGTTCAAAGTCTGGCTGAAAAGATGTTGGAGTCCTTGAAGAAAAGCGCAAGGGAACTGATAGAAAATATAGATGGGCAAGGGATCAAAGTCATATCCGGTGGCGCTGCACTGGGAGAGCGTGGTTAATAGTTTTTCATGATGTTAACTATCAGGAGACTGTAATGAATCTGAAAAAAATTTTGGCGTTGTATATTACCACAGCCCTTGTGCTTCAAGCTCATGCAGAAGATAGTGACGTAGCCAAAAACAGCCTCTCCATCGGATACGGCGCATGGTCACGCACATGGCTGAATGATCGGATTTCAGATGAGATTGGTGATTTCATTCTTGGTGGTAATAATTTTGGCGCAAATTCGAGATTGCATAGCAGCGGTATATTTCAGGCAAACTACAGCTGGCGTTTGAATGAAAGATGGTCAGGCACAGCAACCTATACCAAAGAGAATTTCCGAAATATGGGGGCCAAAAAATCATGGCTGCTCGGGGTGCGCAATGACCATCAAGTTTCAGAGGTTAAAACAATCTACTGGGGGATTGCACTAGGAAGATCAACGTTGACGGACGATGTTAATAACCATGAAACAGAGGGTTATGCTTGGCAATTGAATATAGGAAGGCGTTGGCAAAGGGAGGCATGGTTCGTATTCACAGAATTCGGCCTTGGCGATGTCGGCTTAGTATCGGCAGGTGTTGGCAGGGAATTTTGATGTTTAAAGCTGCATGTGTATGGAGCTTTTTAAGCATGGGCTATCAATGCGCAAAGAATCATATTTAGTTTGAATTGAAGGACGCCAGCCTGGCCGTGTTTTAGTGCTAGGTCGAAAGCGATTATGGTGAATGTAATTTGACAGGCTTTTGATAAAAAGTCTGTTTGGTTAAACAAGGAGTTCTATCATGAGATTTCGTCAACCGCTTTTGGTTTCAATATGGATGGCTGTTACGCCAGTACTTTCTCTTGCCGCTACATTCAACCCGGCAACGTTGACAGCATCGCTTAAGCAAGCTAATGGTATCAATGCTTTGCTGGCTGAAATAGCCAGTGCCGCAAGGTCCAATCCACAAGACGCTCTGGCTATTGCTGAAACCGCGTTGAAAGTTTACCCTGGAAATATTGCTGTTATAACGGAAATCCTCCGTAATAATCCTGCGGCAACCGAAAGTTTACTTCTTTGGGCAAAGAATAAGGCTTTAATAAGCAGTCAGAATAATCCGAATTTCAACGAGATAGATTTGGTTGTAAAGGAGGTGGCAAGCGCTAACCCTGCTCAAGCCTTGGCTATAGCCAAGGCAGCTGCCAGATGTTTTCCCGAAGCCGCCTCAACAATCACTGGTGTTGCGGTAAGGGCCAACCAGTCCATGGCCTTGGATATTGCCAAAGCGATGGCGGAAATAAATCCAAAACAGATTCGACAAATTGCTGCAAAGGCGGTAAGAAACGCTACCGTAAATATTAGCCAGCCAAGTCCTGGCTCTTCACCAAAGCCCGAACAGCCAAAATCGAATAGTAATCAAAACAATCAATTGGCGGCAGATATCACGCAGGCATTGGTCAAAATTAACCCTGAGGACGCTGTCGGAGTTTATCGGACTGTTGTTAAGACATCCCCCTATGTTGCTCAGGGCGTACTCAATGGTGCAAGTAGCGTGCTTTCATCGGTTGAATCTAGGATGCTGGCAGCATTAGCCGGCAATGATGAAAAGGCTATTAGAAAAATTACTGCCGAAGCCATTGCTCATAACCCGACACAGGCTGCCACCATTGCGGCCTCATTGGCTGCTATGGTCAAGTCGGAATTTGGGTTTAGATCGCCAAACGATAGTCTTTCATTGTTGAAGATGATTATGCAGGCTGCTGTAATTGCGGAGCCTGGCGCAGCACCTGAGATTGCAAGTCAGGTAATTGCTAAAGTCGGTTTCGAATTCGCTCCCGCCCTTACTGCTGTTGCTGTCGCCAATAGCCCGGACAATGGTGCGGCTATCCTGAGTTCAGTCATGGACACTGTCAAAAACGATCGTGGCAGAAATGCGCGTAATCTCCACGATGTTGCTGCGGCGGCGATTGCAGTATCCTCCCCCGGTAAAGTTGGGGAAATCCTTGAAGCCGCTTTGCAAAAAGCACCGGATGCTATTGCCGGTGAGTTGACACACCGTGCGATCATTACCGCCAATAGAACCAATGAAACGACCGAGCGGAGTGGACTAGTCATCAATATTGCACGTACCGCATTGAAGACAAAGCCTGCAATGTCTATTGAAATTACGGCTGCCGTATTGCGTGCGGGCAGGCGTACGGTTGACAGTAACAATGTGATGGCAATAGTGGATGAGGAGATACCGGATCGGGCGGTTGAGATCAGGAAAAAAGCACCTTCAGTGGCATATTATGCACCTGAGGATGTTCAGCCCAGTAGTTGGCTGGAGGATCGCTTTATGCTTGGAAGTGAAGCCAGCCAGCCTATCAGCAGTAAATCCGCAAATACTAAAGATTTTCGGCCAAGTGCCTGGCTTGAAGATCCATTGATGACCAAAAATCATACCAATTTATTAAGTCCCGGAGGAGGAGGCGGCGGTGGCGGCGCAA
Organism: Fluviicoccus sp.; assembly: GCA_036273075.1. Classification (GTDB taxonomy): domain Bacteria; phylum Pseudomonadota; class Gammaproteobacteria; order Pseudomonadales; family Moraxellaceae; genus Fluviicoccus. The sequence goes on from DASUIL010000191.1 coordinate 11,931, forward strand.
TGGGTGCCTACAGGGCTAAGTAACTGCCATATGGTGGTCATGTCAGTCTATCTCCCTCCCCACCTGTGGGGAGGGAACTTGTGATCAACACGAATTGAACGCGAACCCTCTTTCACATTACCGTCCCTTGACCTGTCTGTTTCCCCTCAAGGTGACCCCATGACCTGTGACCTACCGAATCTCCGCCTCGACGGCCGCACCGCGCTGGTGACCGGCGCATCCGGCGGTCTGGGGCTGTACTTTGCGCAGCTGCTGGCGAGCGCCGGGGCCGAGGTGGTGCTGGCGGCGCGGCGGCTGGAGACGCTGCAGGCCGAAGTCGCGGCGCTGCGCGCGCAAGGACTGAAGGCGCACGCGGTGGCGATGGATGTGACCGACAAGCTTTCGGTGGCGCAGGCCTTTACCGACGCGGAAGCGGCGCTGGCCGGACGGCCGGTGCAGCTGCTGGTGAACAACGCCGGGTGGTCCGGGCGCAGCCTGTTCGTGGATCTGGAAGAAGCGGAATGGGATGGCGTGGTCGACACCAGCCTGAAGGGCGCGTACCTGGTCACGCGCGAAGTGACCCGCCGCCTGATCGCCGCCGGGCAGCCGGGCAGCGTCGTCAATATCGCCTCGATCCTGGGTGAACGCGTGACGCCTTCGGTGTCGCCGTATTGCGCGGCCAAGGCCGGGCTGATCCATTTCACCAAGTCGCTGGCGCTGGAACTGGCGCGCCACCGCATCCGGGTGAACGCGCTGGCGCCGGGCTACATCGCCACCGACATGAACCGCGATTTCTGGGAAACCGAACCGGGCAAGCAGATGCTGAAACGCATTCCGCAGCGGCGGCTGGGCCAGCCGGAAGACCTGGCCGGACCCTTGTTGTTGTTGCTGTCGGACGCGGGGGCCTTCATGACCGGCTCGCTGCTGACGGTGGACGGCGGACACGTCTGCAACAGCATCTAGCCGTCCGCCTGCGGCCTTACTTCACTTCAGCGCCGCGATCGCCGCCGCGTAATCCGGCTCGTTCACCGTCTCGGCCACCTGTTCGGTGTGGATCACCTTGCCGTCGGCGTCAATCACCACGATGGAACGCGACAGCAGGCCACGCAGCGGACCGGTGCTGAAAGCCACGCCGTAATCCTGGCCGAAGCTGCCGCGGAAGCTGGAGCCGGTCTTGACGTTGCCGAGGCCTTCCGCGCCGCAGAAGCGGCTGTGGGCGAAGGGCAGGTCGGCGGACACGCAGAGCACCACGGTGTTGTCCAGCTCGCCCACGCTTTGGTTGAACTTGCGCACCGATGTGGCGCAGGTGCCGGTGTCGATGCTGGGGAAGATGTTGAGGATGACGCGCTTGCCCGCGAAGTCGGCCTTGCGCAGTTCGCCAAGGTCGGCGCCGGTAACGCTGAAATCCGGGGCGGCGCTGCCGACGGCGGGCAGGGCGCCGACGGTTTCAAAGGGGTTGCCTTGCAGGGTGACGGTGGCCATGGGCGGAGTCCTTTTTCGGTTTGAGGGGAAGGGGGATAGTGCGGCGCGGCGGGGGAAAGATCAACGGAGCGGATGTAGGGATATTCCGGCCGCGCTGACGTAAGATCAGGGGAGAGTCCCGCTTAACGAACATCCCGTCCCTTATGACCAATCCCAAGCCAGTCGCCCTGCCCGAGATCGACCCCGACCATTGCACCGGTTGCGGCCGCTGCGTCGCGGCCTGTCCGCCGCATGTGCTGTGGCTGGAGGCGGAGCGGCCGAACGGCTGGGGGAAGAAGCGCGCCGTGCTGCATGATGAGGAGGGGTGCACGGGGTGTGCGAAGTGTTATGCGGTGTGTCCGTTTGAGGCGATTAGGATGGTGAAGGGGTGATCGAATCGCTTGGTGCGCCATCCAGCACCAACTCATAACTCGTACTCCTTCCCCCCGCTTCCGACTTCCGCAACACTCCCCTCGCCACCAGATCCGCCATATCCCTTAACGCCGTATCCGGCGAACATTTTGCCAGCGCCGCCCACTTCCCTGTCGTCAGCTTTCCTTCGAACCCATCCAGCAACCGGTTCAGCAGCTTCACCTGCCGTTCGTTCAACGGCATCCCCGCCAGTCGTTGCCAGAAGCGCGCCTTGGCCAGTACGGCATCCAGCGACTGATGCGCCGACGCCACGGCCAGCCGCAGCATGTCCAGAAACCACACCAGCCAGGCGGTCACGTCCATCGACCCCTTCTGCGTACGCTCCAGCATGGTGTAATACGCTTTCCGCTCGCGCTGGATCTGTGCCGAGAGGCTGTAAAACCGGAGCGGGCTGCGCTCCGCGCGCGCCAGCAGCAAATCGCCGATCGCCCGCGCCAGTCGCCCGTTACCGTCATCAAACGGGTGGATCGTCACGAACCACAAGTGCCCCAGCCCGGCCTTGATCAGTGCCGGTTCACCGCTGTCGGCATTCAGCCAGTCCAGAAAGCGCGCCATTTCGGCGGGCAGGCGGTCAGCGGGCGGGGCCTCGAAATGCACCCGTTGCCGACCTACCGGACCGGAGACTACTTGCATGGGGCCTTCGGCATCGTCACGCCATGCCCCGGTACGGATGGGAGAAAAGCCGGAGTAGCCGGTGGGAAAGAGGGCTGCATGCCAGCCGAACAGGCGGGCCTCGGTCAGCGGGGCGTCGTAATGCGCGGTCGCGTCCAGCACCAGTTCCACCACGCCTTCCACATGCCGGTCCACCGGCGCCAGCGCGCCGATGTCGACGCCCAGCCGCCGCGCCAGCGAGGAGCGGACCGATTCGACGTTCAGGTGTTCGCCTTCAATTTCGCTGGTCTTGAGCACATCGGCGGTGAGGGTGTGGAAACGGGCCAGATCGCGTTGCGGGAAGCCGAGGTCGGTCAGGCGGCCCAGCAGCAGGCCTTGGGCATGACTGACCCCGGCGAGGGGGGAGGCCAGTGCCGCCAGATCGTAATGCCATCGGGGCCAGTCTTCGGCTTGCCAGATGTAAGGGTAAAGTCCGCTGTTCATGCGGTGATTATGGCGGGGATTCGTCGCTGTGGGCAAGTAAATGCCGCATAATTTGCGGCGGTTAAGCGGTTATTCACCGCATGGCTGGTCGCCCCGGCATCCAGATCCGCGCCCCGAATTCCTGCAGCAGCATGATGCGGTTGGTCAGCTCCGCATCCGTCCGTCACCCCTGCCGCGCCACCCCGTCAATCAACAACCTCAACGTCGCCTCCACCAACCGCTCCCTCCCTTCCACATCATCCGGCTTGTACAAGAACCTTAGCGCCCCGCCCAGCAACAACCCGATCACCGCATGGCTGGTCGCCTCCGCATCCAGATCCGCGCGCAGGAAACCCTGCTTCACCCCGTGCGCCAGATATTCCGCCGTGATCCGCGCCCCGAATTCCTGCAACAGCATGATGCGGTTCGTCATCTCCGCATCCACCGACGTTGCCTCGAACAGCACCATGCGGATCATGTCCGGGTTTTCCGCCATCACCGCCACGAAACGGTTGCCGATGCGGCGGCACTGCTCGCGGTATTCCTCCAATGAACCCGCCGCGCCGGGCGCGTTCTCCGCCGCCAGCGTGTCCATGATCTGCCGCGACACCTCGTTGATCACGTGCTCCAGGATGTCGCGCTTGTTCTCGAAGTGGCGGTAGAAGGTGCCGTGGCCGATGCCCAGCCGCTTGGCGATGTCGGCGATGCCGGTCTGGTGATAGCCGCGGGCCGAGAATTCGGCGAAGGCGGCCTGGATGATCTCGGTGCGCAATTGCTGTTTCTGGCGCTCGGCGCGGGACAGGGAAGCGTCGCTCATAGGAGTCCTGAAAATGTGAACGGACATTCGGTTCCGATATTGACACTACATTCCGCTGGTGACAATATGATCCGACCAATGGTACGAAAGTACCAGATTTTTCGACCCCCATCCCCGCCGGAGCCCTGCGATGACCGACGCCCCCAAAGCCGCCAAGCCCCGCCGCCCGAAGGCCGCCAAAACCGCCGTCCCGGCTGCCGGGTCCGTTGCGCCGACGCCGGTGCGCGAGGTGGAGGCGCTGATCATCGGCGCCGGTCCGTCCGGACTCAGCGCCTGCATCAAGCTGAAGGAGCAGGGCGTTACCGACACCGTCATCCTCGACCAGGCCAACCGCATCGGCGGCACCTGGGCGGTCAACGACTACCCCGGCCTGCAATGCGACGTGCCCAGCGAGATGTATTCCCTCGGTTTCGCGCCCAATCCCGAATGGACGCGCACCTACGCGCCGCAGGCGGAAATCCAGCGTTATCTGGAGCGGGTGGCGCATGACTTCGGCATCGTCGGGCAGATCCGCCTCAACACCCGCGTCGAGGATGCGCGCTGGGACGCCGCCGCCGCGCGCTGGCGCGTCACCACGGCGGGCGGCGAGGTCTACAGCGCCCGTTTCTTCATCCCCGCCGCCGGTTACATCGGCGAGGCGAAGATGCCGCACTTTCCGGGACAGGACACCTTCCAGGGCACCGTCTTCCATTCCGGCCTGTGGAACCACGACTACGACCTGCGCGGCAAGCGCGTGGCGGTGATCGGCTGCGGCGCGTCGGCCATCCAGTTCCTCCCCGCCATCCAGCCCAAGGTCGGCCATCTTTACAGCTTCCAGCGCACGCCCACCTGGGTGTTGCCGAAACCGGACTTCAAGGTGCCGGAGCCGGTGCGCAAGCTCTACCAGCGCCTCCCGAAGCTGGAGCAGCTGGTGCGCGAGTCGGCGCTGCTGGGCTTCGAGCCGCTGCTGCCGCTGTTCATGAACGAGCAGCTGGTGAAGCGTTTCGGCCATGCGCTGGGCGAGCTGAACATCCGCCTGGGCATCAAGGACCCGGCGCTGCGTCAGGCGCTGACGCCGAACCATCTCTTCGGTTGCAAGCGGCCGCTGCTGTCCAATGACTGGTACCCGGCGCTGGCGCAGCCCAATGTCACCGTACTGTTCCAGGGCCTGCACCACATCACCGAACGCGGCGTGGTGGGTGATGACGGCGTGGAGATTCCGGTGGACGCGATCATCTTCGGCACCGGTTACGCGGTGGCGGAACCGGCCATCTACCGCATCATCAAGGGCGCGGACGGCCGCAGCCTCAGCGAGCACTGGCAGGGCTGTCCGCGCGCCTACCAGGGCATGGCCATCCACGGTTTCCCCAACATGTTCATGATGCTGGGCCCCAACTCGCACAGCCTGGTGGGCTCGGTGATGTGGACCTCCGAGCACCAGGCCATCTACATCGCGCAGGCGGTGAAGGCCTTGCAGCAGGGCGGCCATCGCGTGCTGGAAGTGCGGAAGCCGGTGCAGGACAACTTCAACGCGGGTATCGAGGAACGGCTGGCGAAGATGCCGATCCGCGCCGATGTCTGCGAGAGCTATTACCTCGACAAGGGCGGCCGCAACCAGTTCGTGTGGCCGGAGTACGGGGTGAACATCAAGAAGCGGCTGACGCGGTTCGAGGCGGCCGATTACGCCTGGCAATAACGCCAACACAGCCCTTGAGGGCCGGAGCAACAACATGTCAAAACCCCTGAACCTGAAGGGCGCTGTGGTCGCCATTACCGGCGGCGCGCGCGGTATCGGTCTGGCCACGGCGAAGGCGCTGACCGCCGCCGGGGCGCGGGTCAGCATCGGCGATGTCGATCTGGAACTGGCGCAGCAGTCGGCGAAGCAACACGGCCTGCATGCCGCGCGGCTGGATGTGCGCGACCCGGCCAGCTTCGCCGAATTCATTGCGTCCACCGAGGCGGCGCTGGGGCCGCTGGATGTGCTGGTGAACAACGCCGGGATCATGCCGATGGGGGCGTTTCTGGAGGAAGCGCCGGGCCTCAGCGACGCGCAGATCGACATCAATTTCCGGGGCGTGATCCACGGCATGCGCGCGGCGCTGCCGGGCATGCTGGCGCGCGGTCGCGGCCACATGATCAACGTCGCCTCGCTGGCCGGACGCTTCGCCATTCCCGGCGCGGCCATCTACTGCGGCACCAAGTTCGCCGTGGTCGGCATGACCGAGGCGGTGGCGGGCGAGTACCGCGATTCCGGGGTGAATTTCACCGTGATCATGCCCAGCGCGGTCAGCACCGAGCTGGCCTCGGGCACCGATGCCGCCGCGAAGGGCATGCTGCCGGTGGTGTCGCCGGAAGACGTGGCCAACGCCATTGTCAGCGCCATCCGCGCGCCGCGCCTGATGGTGGCGGTGCCCGATTACCTGAACAAGGCGCATGCCTTCTACGGCCTGATGCCGCAGGGGCTGGTGGACGCCGGCCGCCGTTTCATGGACGACCGACGCTTGCTGACCAGGCTGGATCTGGCCGCGCGGAAGGGCTATGACAAGCGGATCAAGGGGCTGGCCAAGTAGCGGCTGACACGGCTCGCGTCAGGCACGAGGAAATAGGGGACCGACCCCTTTCTCTCTACTGCATGGCCATACGTGCAATCCACGTCTTGAGGTTTGACGGCAGGGCGCGCAACGTCGGGGCGTAGACGCGGTTCAACAAGCCCGGCACCACCACGCGACTGCCCGCCGACAGGCCGCGCAGGCCCGCCTCGGCCACCTTGCGCGCGGGCATCATGCCCAGCTTCTGGATGCCCGAAACCTGTTGTCCGGTGACCGACATGAATTCCGTCCAGGTGCCGCCGGGACACAGGGTCGTCACGGTAATGCCATCAGCCGCCAGCTCGTTCGACAGCGCCTCCCCGAAGGACAGCACATAGGCTTTTCCCGCTGTATAGGTCGAGAATTCCGGGACCGGGATATAACCGCCCACCGAGGCCGTATTGAGGATCCAGCCCGAGCCACGCGCGCGCATGTCGCGCCCGAAGTGCCAGCACAATTCGGTCAGCGTCTCCATGTTCAGCCGGTTCATGTCCCGGTGCGCCTCCACCGGCTTATCCAGAAAAGGTCCTTTGACGCCGAATCCGGCGTTGTTGATGAGGATATCGACCGCGACCCCCGCGCCTTCCGTCCGGGCATGCAGGTCCCCGGCCGCCCCCGGCGCGCCCAGGTCCATGGCGATGACGTCGGTGCGCACGCCGTGCGCGGTCGCCAGTTCCTGCGCCAGCGCCTGCAGGCGCTCGGCGCGCCTGGCGACCAGGATCAGGTGGGTTCCGTTCGCGGCTAGAACACGCGCCATGTCCTCGCCGATACCGCTGGAGGCGCCGGTGACCAGCGCTGTCTTGCCTTGAAGGTTTTTCATGATGTGCTTCGCTTGTTCATCGTACAATTCGATGAGTATCAAAATAGGTTTTGTTTCGATGGTTGTCAAACTGTAAATGTGATCATTCGTCAGCTTCCGACAAACGGTCAGCCGGGATTGCACGCCGGTGTTTCGTCGCGGAACGGCTTCATCATCTTTGCTTTCAGTTGGTGCTTGTCGGGAGGAATAGGGGACAGAATACCTATTTCTGAACGCCAAACCCCCGGATCGATGACGCTTCCGGAGCGTTACCTGTCGGAGCCTCTGGGCTTCTCGGGCAAATTTCTTGATAAGCAAGAGGTTTCCCCCTATAAAGCGGGCGTTGATTTTTCATGCCTGAAGGAGCCGGGTATCATGCCGACCTCATTGATCATGTTGTTTTGCGCTGGAGCGGCGTTTCTTCTGCCGCCGCCAAAGTTGTTTGCGTTGGCAGCTTATGTGCTGGTGTCCTCCGCTTCGCTGGCGGTTGTTGCCAGCCTCGTGTTGGGGAAGGTGTCGCTGTTGCAGGCCGCCAAGGCCAATCTCAATGCGTTCATTGTCGGCCTGCTCACCACGGTCGGCTTGATCTATCTGCTGGCCGGCCAGAACTTTCTGCTGGCCGGTTTGTCCGGGCTGGTGGTCGGTTCGGTGGCGGCGCTGTTCATTTACGCCTATTACCTGGAAACCACCGTACTCTACGGCTTGCTGGTCTATGTGCTGTCCAGCATCCTTACGGTGGTTTGCATGTGGTTGCTTTCCGGGTTCATGGGCGTGGAACCGTCAGTCAGGCTGCTGTTCAATCCCGATTAGAAATCTATTGGACAGACTCTTATTGCTGCTGAGTTTTCTTTGCTTTCGACATGACGGGCGAAGTTGTCGAGAATGGCTTGCCAACCCTCCTGTTGCCGCTCAAGGGATTATTCGCTCTGTCTACTCTTGCCATTTGCCTTGCTCGCTCACCAAGACTTTGTCTCTGTTTTGAACAACCTCTAAGGTTCCTTCTTGGCTGACGTGCGCCTACTATATTTAGACGACAGACTTCGCATAACTCTTTGTCGCCTATAAAGGTTGAGTCCCATAAAAAAACTTTAAGAATTAGCTGATTGCAAATGATGCCACCTTGTTAGGCGAACTAAATCCCTGGGACGGAATGCTTGAAAGCTAGCAGCCCCCGTCAACCTCATCACGACACGAATACCCGGAATTCCCGCCCCGTTCCCCTTTGTCCACTTCCCCCGCACCGCCTCCCCGGTTCTGCTACCCCCATCGCCATCCGGAACGCCGCCATGCACCAAAAACCCCACCTCCCCAGCAAACCCTGCGCCGCCTGCGGCCGCCCCTTCGCCTGGCGCAAGAAATGGGAAAAGGTCTGGCAGGAAGTCCGCTACTGCTCCGAACGCTGCCGCCGCCAACGGAGCCGCCCGGCATGACCACCCTGCGTCTCATCCTCGGCGACCAGCTCAACCCCCGCCACCGCTGGTTCGACCAGGTTCGCCCCGACGTCCTCTACGTGCTGATGGAAATCCGCCAGGAAACCGACTACGTCCTGCACCACGCCCAGAAAATCCTTGCCATCTTCGCCGCCATGCGCGACTTCGCCCGGCAGTTGAAGGCAGCGGGCCACCGCGTGCGCTACATCGCCATCGACGACGCCAGCAACCGCCAGTCGCTGCCCGCCAACCTCGACGCGCTGATCGCCCATTACGACGCGACCGCGCTGGAATACCAGCACCCGGACGAATGGCGTCTC
>DASUIL010000192.1:0-3942 GCA_036273075.1 Fluviicoccus sp.
CTGGTGGACGGCGATCTGGCCGCGAACAACGGCGGCTGGCAATGGAGCGCGTCCACCGGCAATGACGCCGCGCCCTATTTCCGCATATTCAACCCGAAGTTGCAGAGCGAACGTTTTGATCCGGAAGGCAATTTCCTGCGGCGCTTTCTGCCGGAACTGGCCGGGCTGGACAACAAGCGCATTCATGCCCCGCACGAGAAGCAGCGCGATTTCCTGCTGGATTATCCATTGCCGATGGTGGATCACCGCGCGGCCTGCGAGGAGACGGTCAGCCGCTTCAAGGCTCTGGGGGAATTGCCGGTCGGCCGGGCGGATAACCGCTAAGCGGCGCTAGCGCCGCCAGTCCTTCCCCAGCAGGCGTGTGGCATAAGCCTCCAGCAACGCTTCCAGCGCCTCGCGTTCCGCCGGGGTTTCCCGCGTTGAGAGCATGCGGTGTTCCGGCCATACGCGCCGGTCATGGTAAAACGCCCCGCTGTGCAGCCTGTCGCGGGCAGCAGCAGCCAGCCAGGTCATGGTGTCCGCCCCTTCTTCGGCGTTGCGCAACAGCGGCCGGGTCAGCTTGCGAAACCCCGGCAGCGCCGTTTGCACGCCCACCGTATCCGCCCAACCCGGATGCATGCTGTACACGCCCACTGACGGAAACCTGGCCGCCCAGCGCCCGGTCATGATCACCTGGCCACGTTTGGTGCGCGCGTAGACATCCGGCCCTTTGTACGCCAGTTGCCGCGTTTCCGGGTCATCGACGCGGATGCGTTGCGTGTACATGCCCCCGGAAGAGACATTGATCACCCGCGCGTCCGCGCGACCGGCCAGCGACGGCAGCAGCTTCTCGGTCAGGATGTAATGCCCCAGCAGGTTGGTGGCGAAAGTGGCTTCCAGGCCTTCCGCCGTTTCCCGGCGCTCATTGAGCAGCACCCCGGCGTTGTTCAACAGGATGTCGATGTTGCCGCGCTGACGCAGGCGCTCGCTTAAGGCGAGCACCGCCTGCATGTTCGAGAGGTCGGCGATTTCGCTTTCCACCGGCCCGCCGTTTGGCAGGCGTGTCAGCGACTCGCGCATCGCCGCCAGCTTGCCGGGATCGCGCCCGACCAGAATCACCGTCGCGCCCAGTCCGCACAGCTGCGTTGCCGCCGCCGCGCCCAGTCCTCCGGTCGCGCCGGTAATGACGGCTACTCGCCCCTCCAGTCGCGGCAGTTCCTCCCAATCCCGGCGCTGACGCCATTGATAGCCCAGTCGGGTGTAGCCCAGCAGTGATTTTTCCAGCAGCCAGTCCATCATCGTCAGTTCTCCGAAGTCGTGCCGCCTTTGTGCGCCAGACGGGCGTTAACGTCAATCGGACAAACGGCTGCTATCATGCGCGGCCTTGAAATCGTGGAGAAAATCATGCGTTACCCCGCGCTTGCCCTGCTTTGCCTCGGATTTCCGGTGGTCAGTGCTGCCACCGAACCCATACCCAACCTGAGCGGCATGGTCGATATCGGCTATATCAGCAGCATGGGCACCACCGGCGGCAGCAAGGACACCTTTCGCGGCAAGCTGGCCCTGACCCGCACCGGGGTCTACTGGATCAATATCCTGTCGGCCGAAGGCATCAGCGTGCGGGATGAGGTGCCCGCCACCAACGATACCGAACGCTACCTGCTCAATTACAAGGCCCGGCATTACTGGAATGACCGCGACTTCTTCACCTTTCGCGGCCAATGGGAAAAGGATCTGCTGGCTTCCAGCGAGTACCAGGCCTTTGTCTCCTTGGGCGTTGGCCGGGAAATCATCAAGACCGATCGTCACTTCTTCAAGGTGGAACTGGGACCGGGCGTCCGTCATACCGAATGGCTGAACGCGCCGACCGAGAACAACGGCATGGGCCTGTTCAGCTGGGACTATGACTGGAAGATCAGCGAGGCTTCCCGCTTCATTCATAAGGGCACCGTCGAGGCGGCGGAAACCAGCACCATCACCCGTGTCAACAACCAGTTCAAGCAGAACATCACCAAGGTCGTGGCGCTGACCGTGACACACGATTATCGCTATGAACACGGCAACCAGAACAAACGTGAAGGCATCTTCACATTCGGCATTAACTATCAGTTCTTTTAATTTGTTTTTAAAAGAAAAAGGCGTCCAGATGGACGCCTTTTCCGACCGGCGGGAAACGCTTATGCCCCGTGGTTCTCCGCCAGGAAGAACCAGGTGTCGAGCACCGAATCCGGGTTAAGCGACACGGAATCAATGCCTTCGTCCATCAGCCACTTGGCCAGATCCGGGTGGTCGCTGGGGCCCTGACCGCAGATGCCGACATACTTGCCGGCCTTCTTGCAGGCCTGAATGGCGCGCGACAGGAGGAATTTCACCGCCGGATCACGTTCGTCAAACAGGTGCGAGACAATGCCGGAATCGCGGTCCAGACCCAGCGTCAGCTGTGTCAGGTCGTTGGAGCCGATCGAGAAGCCGTCGAAGTGCTGCAGGAAGTCCTCGGCCAACAGAGCGTTGGTCGGCAGCTCGCACATCATGATCACTTTCAGGCCGTTCTCGCCGCGCTTCAGGCCCTTTTCACCCAGCAGCTGGATGACGCGGGACGCTTCGCCGACGGTACGGACGAAAGGAATCATGATTTCGACGTTGGTCAGGCCCATCTCGTCGCGGACCTTCTTCAGCGCGCGGCATTCCAGGTCGAAGCAGTCGCGGAAATTGTCGGAGACATAACGGGATGCGCCGCGGAAGCCCAGCATCGGGTTTTCTTCTTCCGGCTCGTACAGCTTGCCGCCGATCAGGTTGGCGTATTCGTTCGACTTGAAGTCGGACATGCGGACGATGACGCGCTGCGGATAGAACGCGGCGGCCAGCGTGGCGATGCCTTCCACCAGCTTCTCGACGTAGAATTCCACCGGCGAGGCATAACCGGCGGCGCGGGCGGTGACGGCGTTGCGGATGTCGCGCGGCAGCGTGTCATAGTTCAGGAGCGCCTTCGGGTGCACGCCGATCATGCGGTTGATGATGAACTCCAGCCGCGCCAGGCCGATGCCCTGGTTGGGAATCTGCGCGAAGTCAAAGGCGCGGTCGGGATTGCCGACATTCATCATGATCTTGAACGGCAGCTTCGGCATGGAGTCGATCGAGTTCTTCTGGATCTCGAAGTCCAGCATGCCCTCGTAGATGAAGCCGGTGTCGCCCTCGGCGCAGGAAACCGTCACTTCCTGGCCATCGGCCAGCAGTTCGGTGGCGTTGCCGCAACCGACAATGGCGGGCACGCCCAGCTCACGGGCAATGATGGCGGCGTGGCAGGTGCGGCCGCCGCGATTGGTGACGATGGCGGAAGCCCGCTTCATCACAGGCTCCCAATCCGGATCGGTCATGTCGGAAACCAGCACATCGCCGTCCTGCACCTTGTCCATTTCCTTGATCGAAGTGACCACCTTGACGCGGCCGGCGCCGATGCGCTGGCCGATCGAACGGCCTTCGCAAAGAACCGTGCCCTTCTGCTTCAACAGGTAGCGTTCCATGGTGCCGACATTCTGGCGGCTTTTCACGGTTTCGGGACGGGCCTGGACAATGTACATCTTGCCGTCATCGCCGTCCTTCGCCCATTCGATGTCCATCGGCGAGCCGTAGTGTTGCTCGATGATCATCGCCTGACGGGCCAGATCGGCAATCTCATCGTCGGTGATCGAGAATTTGACGCGGTCGGCCTTGTCGACATCGACAATCTGGGTCGACTTGCCGGTGGAGCCGCTGGCGCCGTAGATCATCTTCTGGGCCTTGCTGCCCAGGTTACGGCGCAGGATGGCCGGGCGTCCGGCTTCCAGCGTGTTCTTGTGTACGTAGAATTCGTCGGGGTTGACCGCGCCCTGCACCACCATTTCACCCAGGCCGTAGGAAGCGGTGATGAACACCACGTCGCGGAAACCGGATTCGGTGTCGAGGGTGAACATGACGCCCGAGGAA
>DASUIL010000193.1:0-5899 GCA_036273075.1 Fluviicoccus sp.
GACGTGCTGATTGTCGATACCGCCGGCCGCCTGCACATCGACGAGAGCATGATGGGCGAAATCCAGCGCCTGCATGCCGCCATCAATCCGGTGGAAACGCTGTTCGTGGTTGACTCCATGACCGGTCAGGACGCCGCCAACACCGCCAAGGCCTTCAACGACGCCCTGCCGCTGACCGGCGTCATCCTCACCAAGGCCGACGGTGACGCCCGCGGCGGCGCGGCGCTGTCGGTGCGCGCCATTACCGGCAAGCCCATCAAGTTCCTCGGCATCGGCGAAAAGACCGATGCTCTCGAACCGTTCCATCCGGAACGCGTGGCGCAGCGGATTCTCGGCATGGGCGACGTGCTGTCGCTGGTCGAGGAAGTCGAGCGCAAGATCGACAAGGAAAAGGCCGAGAAGATGGCCAAGAAGCTCCGTCGCGGCGGCGGCTTCAGCCTGGAAGACCTGCTGACCCAGTTCCAGCAGATGAAGGCGATGGGCGGCATGATGGGTTTCATGGACAAGCTGCCCGGCATGAACAGCGCCGCCGTCCAGCAGGCCATGGCCAAGGGCGCGCCCGAGAAGATGATGAAGCAGATGGAGGCGATCATCCAGTCGATGACGCCGCTGGAGCGCAACAAGCCCGATGTCATCAACGGCTCGCGCAAGCGCCGCATCGCCGCCGGGGCGGGCGTGCAGATCCAGGACATCAACCGCCTGCTGAAACAGCATGCACAGATGGAAAAGATGATGAAGAAACTGGCCACGCCCAGCGGTATCAGCAAGATGATCAAGAGCCTGGGACGCTTCCAGGGCAAGGGCGGGCAGGGCATGCCCGGCGCCGGCGGCCTCCCGGGCGGCGGCATGCCGCCGGGCATTGATCCCGCCGAGCTGGCCTCGCTGATGGGCAAGCCGCCCAAGAAGTAAGGTCGGCCAAACCGGGGGCAGGCGCTTGCCTGCCCCCGGTTTTTTTATTCCTTCCGGTACCGCTTCAGCAGCAGATAGCTGCCGATGGCGAACAGCGCGCCCAGCGTATCCGCCAGCATGTCCTCCTGCGCATCCCAGATGTCGCCCTGCGACCCCAGGAATTCCGCGCCCGCCGTTCCTCCGTCCGCCACCGCGTACCACCATTCGATGATTTCATAACCCGCCGCGATGCTCATGATGCTGAACAACGCGAACAGGCAGGAAAACACCAGCGGCAGCCGGTATTTCCGCACCAGCAGCTCGATAATGGCGAAAGCGTAAAAGCCCACGGAAAAATGGCCGACCCGGTCAAAATGATTGCGGCTGGCGCCCAGCAGGTCGGTGACCAGGTCGAAGGGCACATTGGCGAAGGTGTAGTGGCCGCCGATGGTGTGCCAGAACAGCCAGAAGGCCATGAAGCCGTAGGCGACATTGGAAAAACGGAAGCGGTTGGCGGTAAAGACCAGCAGCAGGAAGACCAGGATCACCGGCGTGACTTCGGCAATCCACACCTGACGTGAAATCGGATCAATGCCCAGCACCACGAAGAAAACCGCGAAAACGACCGCCAGAATCCGGGGGAAACTTTCCTGGAGGTTGAGGGAGGTAGCCATGCCTGTGTGTCCGACCATGAAGACTGCGCCGTTTGTAGCACGCGGGCGCGATGGCGGAAAGCCCCTTCAGACCTCGTCCGGCACGCGTGCGGTCCTGACGCTGTCGCGCGGCAGGCACAGCAGCAGCGCCAGGAAAATCAGCACCATGCCGCCAATGCTGTAGCGGTCCGGGATTTCCCCCCACAGCAGCCAGGCCCAGAACCCCGCGAAAATGATGGCCAGATAGTTGGCCGGGCCGATCTTGCCCGCCGGGGCGTAACCATAGGCCTTGGACAGCGAGATCTGGCTGAGCGTCGCCAGCGTGCCGGCGGCGGCCAGATAGCCCAGTTCGGTCAGTGTCAGCACCCGCCAGTGCCAGAACATCGGGATGGCCGAAACGGCGGTGGCGATGGCGCAGAAGTAGAAGACGATACGGGTGGCCGGTTCGGTCGCGGTCAACGCGCGCACCGTGACGAAAGCCATGGACGCCAGCAGGCTTGAACTGATGCCCACCAGGCTCAGCAGGTTGAACATGCCCTGGTCGGGCTTGGCCACCAGCACCACCCCGACCATACCGACCGCCGCCGCCAGCAGCATCAGCGGCGTGATCCGTTCCTTCAGGAACAGCCAGGCCACCAGCGGAATGAACACCGGGGACGAATAGGTAAAGACCATCGCATTCGACAGCGGCAGATGGGCAATGGCGTAGAAGAAGCCATACATCGCCGCCAGCCCGACCAGTGCGCGCCACAGATGCTTGAAGGGGACGCGGGTGGCCAGGAATTCGCGTCCGCCGCTGATGGCCAGGGGTAGCAGCAGCAAGGTGCCGGTCAGGTTGCGGGCGAACACCACCGTGGCATTGTCGACGGAATGCGAGGCCAGGCGAATCATCACGCCCATGGCTGAAAACAGCAGGGCCGACAGGCTGAGCAGGGCAAGGCCCTTGAGCAGGGAAGAGCGGGGCGGGGTCATGGCGGGAAGGATACCGCAAAGCAGCCTTCCCGTCAGGTCAACGGCGGTCCATGCCGGACAGGTTCATTGCCCGGCTTTCAGCCGTTCCTCCATTTCCCGGATCTGCTGTTCCTTCAGGCGGATGATTTCCTCGCTGTCGGAAAGCTGGGACTCCAGGGATTTCTTGCGCTGCGCCAGTTGCTTCGCGTCTTCGGCCATGCGGTCCGACTCTTCCTGGGCCAGAGCGGGGGGCAGTTCCGGGACGGACGCCGCCTTGAGCGCGGGAGCGGCTTTGGCGGGAGCGGGGACGGCTGCGGCGGGCGGCACGGCCGGTTGGGTGGCGACCTCCACAGGAACGGTCGCCGCCGGGGTGGTCGCGGGGGCGGCCGCCACCGGCATGGCGGGCGCCGGTTCGGGCTTGGTCAGCGACAGCACGACCGTGATGCTGGCCGTGGCGACCACGCCGCCCAGCACGAAGCCGGCGGCGCCAACGATCAGGTGTTCCCGGGTGAACATTGTTGTTTTTCTCCATTGCCTGCGGGTCTGGGCTGGGAAGCGATGCTGTAGCACTCTGCCGGTGCTGTCAACCCGACTTTCTTGCGGGACTATGACGGCCTTCACAGGAAGTCGGTGCGGATGTTGATTCTCCGCACATTTTTGCCGGTCCGCAGGCTCTATGATGATCTCGTAACATTCGGGCTCGAACCATGCCCGAACCTGACCAGGGACTGCGTCACTCCGTTTTCCGGGTGCTTCGGAAAACAATTCCAACGACAAGAGTGGGGTGCGACATGCTGGCTACAATCCTGTGGTTTCTGGTGCAATGGGCCGTGGTGGGTGCGCTGGCCCTGTTTCCGTTGTCCTGGCTGCTCCAGGCAGCCTCCGGCCGTGAACCGGCATCACCAGTGGCACATGCCAGCCACGCGGCCATCCGGGCGATGCCGTTCCAGAATTCCTGACCGACGGGCATAAAAAAGGGCGCAATCCTTGCGCCCGATGGGGGTGTTGCCCTGTTTACCAGGCCAGCGCGCCGCCGGTCTGATATTCTGTCACGCGGGTTTCGAAGAAATTCTTCTCTTTCCGCAAATCCATGATCTCGCTCATCCACGGGAACGGGTTCTTCACGCCGGGGAACTGTTCCGGCAAGCCGATCTGCACCAGGCGGCGGTTGGCGATGAACTGCAGGTATTCCTCCATCATCGCCGCATTCATGCCCAGCACGCCGCGCGGCATGGTGTCGCGGGCATATTCGATTTCCAGTTGCGTGCCTTCCAGGATCATCTGGATCACTTCCTGCTGGAATTCGGCCGTCCACAGGTGCGGATTCTCGTTCTTGATCTGGTTGATCACGTCGATGCCGAAGTTCAGGTGCATGGACTCGTCGCGCAGGATGTACTGGAACTGTTCGGCGACGCCGGTCATCTTGTTGCGGCGGCCCATGCTCAGGATCTGGGTGAAGCCGCAGTAGAAGAAGATGCCTTCCGTGACGGCATAGAAGCCGATCAGGTTGCGCAGCAGATGCTGGTCGTCTTCCGGGGTGCCGGTCTTGAACAGCGGGTTCGACAGCGAATGGGTATGGCTGAGGCTCCACGCCGCCTTGCGCGCCACGGCGGGCACTTCGCGGTACATGTTGAAGACTTCGCCTTCATCAATGCCCAGCGACTCGATACAGTACTGGTAGGCATGGGTGTGGATGGCTTCCTCGAAGGCCTGGCGCAGCAGGTACTGGCGGCATTCGGGGTTGGTGATGTGGCGGTAGATGGCCAGCACCAGGTTGTTCGCCACCAGGCTGTCGGCGGTGGAGAAGTAGCCCAGCGAACGCATCACGATCAGGCGCTCGTCCTCGGTCATGCCGTCGGCGGAACGCCACATGGACACGTCCTTGGCCATGTTCACTTCCTGCGGCATCCAGTGGTTGGCGCAGGCGTCGAGGTACTTCTGCCAGGCCCAGTCATACTTGAACGGCACCAGCTGGTTCAGGTCGGCGCGGCAGTTGATCATGCGCTTGTCGTCGACCTGGACGCGCGCGGCGCCCATTTCCAGCTCTTCGAGGCCCGGGGCTACGTCGAGGTTGGCCAGGGCTTCAGCTGCCCGGGCTGCAGCGCTGCCAGCGGGAGCTGGGGCTGTTGCAGGAGCAGGTACCACTGCTGGCGCCGGAGTTGCCGGCTTTTGCGCAGTTGCTTGTGCAGGAGCTGCTGGCGCAGCCGGTGCTTTCTTAGCGGGTTTCTCTTCAACATGGAAATCGTCCCAGCTCAGCATGATGAAAGTCTCTCTATTCTTGGTGGTCTACTCCCTCTCCCCTTGTGGGAGAGGGCGGGGGTGAGGGGTGCGGAGTGCGGCTCAAACACGGTGGTGTGTCGGACGTCTGCCTGCACCCCTCTCCCTAACCCTCTCCCACAGGGGGAGAGGGGGCTGAATATTACTGGCACGCCTCGCAATCCGGATTGTCGATCGAGCAGGCCTTGGGCACCGGAGCCGCCTCGCCGTATTCGGCCGGGGCTTCCTGGACTTCCTGCACCACGGCCTTCACCGCGTTCAGCGCGCCGTCGGAAATCGTCGACTTCTCGGTGGCGGTGGCGCCGATCGCGCGGAGGTAGTAGGTCGTCTTCAGGCCGCGGTACCAGGCCATGCGGTAGGTGATGTCCAGCTTCTTGCCGGACGCGTGGCTGATGTACAGGTTCAGCGACTGCGCCTGGTCGATCCACTTCTGGCGGCGGCTGGCGGCCTCGACGATCCACTTGGTCTCCACCTCGAAGGCGGTGGCGAACAGCGCCTTCAGGTCGTCCGGAATGCGGTCGATGTTCTGCACCGAGCCGTCGTAGTACTTGAGGTCGTTGACCATCACCGGGTCCCACAGGCCGCGCGCCTTGAGCGCGTTGACCAGATACGGGTTGACCACGGTGAACTCGCCGGACAGGTTCGACTTCACGTACAGGTTCTGGTAGGTCGGTTCGATCGACTGCGAGACGCCGCAGATGTTGGAGATGGTCGCGGTCGGGGCGATGGCCATCACGTTCGAATTGCGCATGCCGTAGGCCATCACCTTGTCGCGCAGGCTGCCCCAGTCCAGGGTGCTGCTCTGGTCGACTTCGATGAACTTGCCGCCGCGCGCCTCGATCACCTTCTGCAGGGAGTCCAGCGGCAGGATGCCCTGGCTCCACAGCGAACCTTCGTAGGTGCTGTAGCTGCCGCGCTCGCGGGCCAGCTCGCAGGAGGCGTTGATCGCGTGCCAGCTCACCGCTTCCATCGAGGTGTCGGCGAAGGCCACGGCCTCATCCGAGCTGTAGGGGATGCCCAGGGCGTACAGCGCGTCCTGGAAGCCCATGATGCCCAGGCCGACCGGACGGTGGCGCAGGTTGGAGTTGCGGGCCTGCTCCACGGCGTAGTAGTTGATGTCGATGACGTTG
>DASUIL010000194.1:0-9746 GCA_036273075.1 Fluviicoccus sp.
ACCGGCACTTCCACTGAGCCGATCAGGGCCTCGATGTTGCTGACCAGCTTGCGCGGGTCGAGGCGGATCTGCGACACCTCCGACATGGCCGCACCGGTTTCCTCGCGCACGAACTCCAGCCGCGCCTGACGGGCTTCTTCAGTATAGAGGCCGCGAGCCGGGATTTTCGGCAGGCTGATGTCGTCATAGCTGACATCGCTGGACAAGGCCGGGGCGCTGCGCAGCAGATAGCTGATTTCCCACAGGTACTGGATGCTGTTTTCGCAATGCAGCGTGCAGAAGTCGATTTCGGTGGGGCACCACGGCTCCTGGCGCACCGACTTGACGGTGAGGCAGGGGAAGGTAAAGTCCCGGCCCAGCACTGTGATGCGGATATCGGGAATGGTTTCCCCGACTTCGGGCGGTGTCAATGACTCGTCAATGGCCACGCACAGGTGCTCACGGGACACATCCACCGGGTTGGCGGCGTAATCATGGCCTTCACGGCGGAATTGGCAGAGCCCGGAATGTTCCTCACCGAACAGGTAATGCGGGGTAAACGCGTAGGGGCGAACGTTTGACATATCCATCATCCTCATACCAGAGCCACACCGTGCAGCGACAACACCACGCCGATCACCACGGCGTATCCCGCCAGCAGCGTCAGCGCAACCGACTTCTCATTCTTTTCCCGGCCTTGTGTCGAAGGAGCCTTGGTAAAGGCCAGCAACTGCTTGATGCCCAGTCCCCAGAACACGATCAATACCACGGCCGACCAGATCGGGAACCGTCCGGGCGACAGCAGGTTGATTAACCAGATCTGGTTCGCCACCATTGCCGTCACCAGCGCCATCACCACCATCGCAGAACCCTGGGTGCCGAAAATCCGCGAATAGGATTCGATCGTGTCGCGTTCTTCTTCCGGCCCCTTGGTCTTGCGGGTGATCTCGAAGCAGAAACCGCTGATGAAGGCCAGCAGCATCAGCGCCTCCAGCTGCGGGGTCAGCGCCACGCCCGGCACGGCCATGTTCGCCAGCCACCAGACGATCAGCGGCATCACCAGCATGTGTGACACGGCGTACCAGGTCAGGTGCCTGTTCAGCCATTCTTCGACGAAGAACTCCTTGCCCATCAGGCAAGTCCAGGCAAACATCGCCGACCACGCAATCATGGTCGGGCCGAAGCCGCCATCCCGCGCCAGCGAGAAGCCCAGTTGCAGCACCAAGGTCACGCCGCCGACGATCTTCAGGTGATCCAGCGTGATCAGGCCGCTTTGCAGCACGCGGGTGGGGTGGTTTTTGCAATCCAGTTCGTAATCCTTGTGCTCGTCAAAGACGCGCAGCAGCAGGAAGAAGGACCAGGTCACCACGCAGGCCACGACATCCAGACCGCCCAGCGCGATTTCGCCTCCGGCAGCGGCGCGCGCCACCACGGCGGCGGTGATGTAGAGGATGAAGAACAGCAGCGCGTTCGGCAGCGCAAAGCGCTGGTGCACCCAGGCCATGAAGCGGGCAGGCCAGGAGGAATTCAGTTTAATGTCAGTCATTTGCATTCATTCTCAAAAGTAAATTGTTAGATTGAGTCCCCTCTCCCCAGGGGGAGAGAGCTAGGGAGAGGGGGGAAATACTCAGCCTGAACACACACCTTCAAGCCACCACCGCCGAACCCTCTCCCGGCGCTGCGCGCCACCCTCTCCCAGACCTTGGGAGAGGGAAAGTCACTATGCCTTCACCTTCCGCTTGTCCAGCACCAGAAACAGGCTGGGCAGCATGAACACATCAATAAGCAGCGCGATAGCGATCGTCGTCACTGTCACCGTTGCGGTATTCACCGTCAGTTGAATCGCAGAATTGGCCAGCCAGGCATAGCCGCTGCCCAACACCGCCGTGGTCGACAGCAGGGCAAAACCGACATGGCTGAAGGCGTAGCGCACGGCGTCTTCGGGACTCTTGCCTTCCACCTGCCGCGCGCGTTCGTATTTGGAAATGAAGTGGATGGTGTCATCGACCACCACGCTGAAGGCGATGCCCAGCACCACGGTCAGGCCGACGTCGATATTGCCGTTGATCATCGCCCAGGCGCCGAAAGCAACGCCGATGGGCACCAGGTTGCCGATGAAGCTGGCCAGACCCAGACGGAAGGCGCGGAACACCAGCATCACGAACAGCGACTCCGCCACCAGCGAACCCAGCATGCCGCCGAACATGCCGTTGATCGAGCGCTCGGAAATGTGGGCGAACATCAGGTTCAGCGAGCTGCCCTGCACCTGCATCGGTTTCGGGGCATTGGCCTGCAGCCAGCCTTGCGCGGCGGCATCCAGCGCGATGATGCGCTGGCCGCTGGAAGTACCGACCGCCACCCGCACCCGGCTTTCGGAACGATCGAAGCGGATCAGGTAATTCAGGTCCATGCCATAGGGCATCGACAGTTCGTATTGCAGCAGGTACTGCGCGATTTCCTCGCGAGAATCGGGGATGCGGTAGAACGCGGGATCATTGCCGTGCATCACTTGGTTGATGCGCTTGATGATGTCCACCAGCGAGTTCACCTGCGTCACGTCCGGCTGCGTCTTCAGCCACTGGCCGAAGGTGTCCAGCTGCTTCAGGTAAGCCGGGTCGACGATGTTGTCGGCGCCGCCCGCGGGCAGGGAATAGTTCACTTCGGCGATGCCGGTCAGGTTGGCGTTGACGAACTCCACGTCCTGGCGGAACTGCGCTTCCGGCGTGTAGTACTTGACGATGTCATCGTTGATCCGGTTTTGCGGGATGAAGCTGACAAAAACCGCCGCCACCACAAAGCAGGCCGCCAGGATCGGCTTGTGGCGGGCAATGATGAAGTCGGCGAAACGGGCCACGGCCGGCGAGTCCTCGCGCATCAGCGGCGAAATCTTGCGCGGCGGCTCACCGGGCAGCAGCACCAGCAATGGCGCGGTGAAGAAGAAGGTCAGCAGCAGCGCGAACACCACTCCGGCGGCGACAATCAGGCCCATGACCTGGAAGGGCGGGGAGTCATTGAAGAGCAGCGTCAGGAACCCGACGGCGGTCATCGCACTGGTAACCGTCATCGGTCCCATGTTTACGCTCAGGCTTTCCGCCATCGCGTCGCGCTTGTTCTTGCCACTGTTCACCGCCTGGATCCAGTTCACCACCACATGAATGCCGTCGGCAAAAGCCATCGACAAGATCATCACCGGCGCGACGATGACGCCGTCATTGACCACGAACTTGAACAGGCCGACAAAACCCGCGCCGCCGAACACCGCCAGCAGGCAGGCTACCAGGGTGACCAGCATCGCCTTCAGGCTGCGGAACAGCACCGTCAGCATCACCATCATCGTCAGCAGGAACCATGGCCAGACGCGCACGCCATCGGCTTGCGACTCTTCCGGATAGGCCTTGTTGGCGATCGGCTGACCGGCCAGATGCACTTGCAGGCCCGGATGCGCCTTCACCAGATCGGCGGTCATCGCGCGCACATGGTCCACCACCGCCGGGATTTCCTTCAGTGGTTCCTTGCCCGGCATGTTCAGGGTGATGCGCACCCCGGCGACGCTGCCCTGCGGATTGACCAGCGAATCGACCAGGAACGGCTCGCTGACAGCGGTCTGCTTGATCGCGGCCAGCGCGGCCGCATCCAGCGCCTTCGGATTGCTGACCAAATCCTCGGTGGCGATGTTGTCGCCGTCCACCTTCACATGCTGGAAGTTGGTCAGCGACTCGACACGCTGCGAATAAGGCACCTGCCAACCGGCCTTGGTCAGATCTTGCAGGATGCCGAGGAACTCGGTCGTGAACACCTGACCGTCCTTCGGCGCAACCGCGATCAGCACGGTATCGGTCTTGGTGTAGTCTTCCTGCAGCTTTTCAAAGGCCAGCAGTTGCGGATTGTCCTTGCCGAAAAAGGCACGGTGGTCGGTGGAATAGATATAGCCGGCGCTACCGGCCGAGACCGCCAGCGTCAGCAGCAGCGACACCAGAATGCTGGTCCACGGATGCGTCACGATCCAGCGGGACAAGGCCTGCCAGAAAGCGTCGGTCTTGGAGGGAGTGGAAGTCGTCATTCACGGTGTTCCTTAATAAAACCAGGTCAGTTCGGCGCGGAGATGGCTGTCATCGCCAAAGCTGCGCAACTTGTAATCCAGATCGGGCGAAGCCAGCACCTCAAACGGGGTCTGGGGATCACGGGTGGCGAGCACGCGTGCTTCCACCGCCAGTCGCAACCGGTCGTTGAGGCGGGTGCTGCCTTTCAGGCGCACATAGGTTTCCGGGTGCTTGGTGTCGCGCAGCACGGCCAGCAGCAGGTCGCTGGAGGCCTCGTCGTTGAAGGCCAGACGCCAGCCCAGCAGCACATCGTGTTCGAAGGGGTGGGTGGACTGCTCCTGACGGCTGTCGTACAAGCCTTCCAGCAGCCAGCCCAGGTCGTAGCGGCTGCCGAAGACGCCCACCTGCGTGTATTCCAGCCCGGCATCGGCGGTTTGGAAACGCTGCGGGCCGAAGCCGTCGCGGTCGATCGCTTCCAGCTTCCACAGCCAGTCGCCGCGCGTCAGCTGCAAGTCAACGCCCCATTGCCTGATTTGCGGAAAGTAGGGATGTAACTCCGCGTGAAGGCTGATGGGCGGGAATGTCAGGGTGACGGCGGGAACAAGTTGTGGCTCCCGGGACGTGCCCTTGAATGCGCTGACGCCCAGCCGCAGGCCGTTGGCGCTGAACTGGTAGCGGGCGGCGACATCGACATGGTTCTTTCCAGCCCCGGATTCATAGGTGGCGGCATCGGTATTCACCGGCCACGGCAAACGCAGGCGGCCATCCGGACCGGCAAACGGGCGTTCCCGGAAACCCGGCAGCACGAACACATCGACCAGATGCGCATCTTGCTCCCAACCGAGATTCAGCATCGGCTGGCCGAGACGGGCATCGCCTTCCGGGTTTTCCAGCGTATCGGTCTGGTTGACGATATCCACCACGTGCGCGCCCTCGGTCACGCCCCAGAAGGTTTGGCCAATGCCCACGCGCGTCTGCCACGGACCACGGGCGCGCAACCACAGGGCCTCGCGCACATCCGCATGGCTGCGTTCGTTATCCTGGCTGTCAAGCCGCACGAAGGGTTTCAGCGTGAAGCTGTCATCGCGGCCGTTCCAGTCCCATCGGGCTTCGCCCAGCAGTCGCAGCGAGGCCTGGGTGGCGGATTGTCCTTGAGCTCCATCCTGGAAATAGGAGGTCGCTTCCAGACCCGCCTCGGCCTTCAGCGCGGGGGAAGCATGAGCAGTGGCGGTCAGGCCCAGCGCAGCCAACACGGCATGGGTGAAAATGCGCATCAGCGGGCCCGCTTCAGCGCGTTCTCGGTGAAGTCATCCTTCTTCAAGCCGGTCTTGAACTTGAACGCCGACCAGTCCAGCCGGGTCTGCTTGCGGTTTTGCGCGTTCACCATCAGCATCGAGGCGGGTCGCCAGTTGCCCTGCACCTTCTGGAAGCCGGTCGCGGTATAGGTCTTCAATAAGGTGTCCTTTCGGTCGTAATAATCAACGCGGCGGATCAGGTAATCCTGCTTGTCGATCCACACCTGCTGGCGGGTGTAGCCGGAATTGGCGTCTTTGGGTTTGCGCTCGATGACGAAGCAGGTCAGCGCCTCGCACTTTTCCTCGCGCACAAAGCTGTAGGTATATTTCTGCCAATAGGGCGTCACGATGTCCTCGAAGGCGAACTCGGAACCCATGAACGGGCCGCTCTTGTTGCCGGCGGCAATCTGCTTCACGCGGCTGATGGCGGGCAGGAACAGCCATTGCAGGTCATCG
Organism: Fluviicoccus sp.; assembly: GCA_036273075.1. Lineage (GTDB taxonomy): Bacteria > Pseudomonadota > Gammaproteobacteria > Pseudomonadales > Moraxellaceae > Fluviicoccus. The sequence continues at coordinate 5,771 of DASUIL010000194.1, forward strand.
CTGCCGGGTTGGGTATGCGTCAGCAGGGCGGTTCCCGCCACATCGCGCGGGGTGTCGAAGATCATCAGGCTGCGGTCGCCGTCGCCGGTTTCCAGGTTCTGCACGCGCAGGGCGCGCTCGGCGGTCTGGCCGGAAGGGTTGACCAGCGTCATCTTCAGGGTAGCGGAACTGTCGCCGAAGCCGTGCAGGCGCTTGTCGGCTTCCTGGGCGATGGTGTCGGCCTGATCGGCAAATGTATGGCCGGAAACAGTCAGGGCCAGCAAGGAGGCGAGGAGGGCGGTGCGCATGATTTCCACCTTTTTCAGGATTGTTATGATGATGTGGCCCACGTCCTGTTCTCAGCGTAGTTGCTGGTCGGAAGGGGTCAAATCTCTTTCGGGAAATCACGGCTTGGTTGACCGTGTGGCTGTCCTGAGCGTCCATCAAGGCCCTGAACGGGCGACCGGAATATCCGGTTCCTGCGCATCCTGCATAATGTAACGCCATTTTATTATGGCTTCTGCATAGGATGCCCTTTTCGTTGTCGGACAATCTTGCCCATTGGTGCCATCTGTCTGGCGTGAAAAAACAATGCAAAGCCGGAGGGCTGAAAATATCTTCCACCCCCGGGCGCGACCGGGCCTGAAGGGCGATATCATGGGCGCGACCGTTCCCGATGCCCCTGAATTTCATGGCCAGACCCGCCAAAGCTGAAAACCGGAATACCCGCGCCGACATCTTGGATGCCGCCGCCGCCGCTTTTGCCCAACAGGGCTTTCATCAGGCTTCGCTGGCCGACATCGGCCGGGATGTGGGCATCAGCGCCCGTTCGGTCCTGCACCATTTCACCAACAAGGAAGAATTGTTCGACGAGGTGATCCGGGCGAAGTTGTTCGAGCCGATCGGCGCGGGCATCCGGCAGGTGATGGACGGCGACATGCCGGTTCAACTGAAGCTGCCGTTGATCATGCAGCAGGTGTTTGATGTCTGGTCCCGGCATTCGCGACTCTTGTCGCTGACACTGGCCGAGTTCCTGCGTCCGTCCGGCATGGGCAAGCAAATGGTGCTGGGATATGTCTTGCCGCTGCTGACCGAAATCGAGCATTTCGTCAAAACCGATATCACACCGCCGATGCCAGCCGGCGCCCCGTTCCGGGAAATCATGGCGCAAATCCTCCTGATGCACGCTACCCGTCTCTCTATGCAGGATGTCAGCCAGCAGGTGTTCGAGGCGGACAATACCCACGAGATTTTCCGCCGCCTGCTGGACATGCTCTTCCGCTGGGAACAACCGCTACCGGACTGAGTCCGACCTTGTCTTCCATTGCCCGCCAATCGCGATTGTGACCGCTATCTTGTTTTTGATATGTAACAAGGTTACATTACTGCGCCGTCTGTATAGTGACCGGTTGACATCCCGCTGAACCGGAATGCGCAGACCTGCCAGAATAAAGGTGAAGACCATGAGAAGAACAAAACCGGCGGTAGCCCTGGCCGTCCTGATCGGCCTGTTGTCGCAGCAGGCCTTCGCCGACAAGGATCTCGACGAATTGCGCGGCCCCGGACTGGGCAGTGAGTGGCGTTTGATCAAGAACGATACACGCAAGAACATCAAGGCGTGGGACAAGCGCGACGATGACAAGAAATACCGTTCCTTCAAGCTTGACCTGATTGTGGATGCGCCGCTGGAAACGGTGGCCCGCGCCTATTTCGACATCGAATATTACTCGCGCTGGTTCTGGGAAGTTCAGGAAAGCCGGATTCTGAAAAAGGTGTCGGATACAGAGTTTTATTATTACGTGGTGCATCGCGCGCCGGTCAGCCAGCCTGATCGCGACGCGATCATTCATGCGGTGATCGAGCCATACACGGCGAAGAAGGGCTATGCCCTGTTCAAGCTGGAGGCGAAGCCGGACTACATGCCCGCCAAGCCGCCGCTGGTGCGGATGAATGCCGAGGACATGGTGATCAAGTGGACGCCGCAGCCGGACGGGACGACCCGTGAGGAAGTGGAGGGTTATATCGATCCGGGTGGAAAGATTCCGGCCTGGGCGATCAACGCCGTGCAACGGCAGGCGCCGTATTACACGGTGATGGGCTTGCAGCGGGTTGTGCAAACGGAGCGGTTCAAGAACAGCAAGGAGCCGTTGCCGTTCAAGGTCAGGGAATGATTCCGGCGGCTGCCTGAGCCACTTTGCGCCGGAGCAGTCACTGCGCCGGCGTGTTGCTGAAAAGCGGCGGCGGGTTCATGATGGATGCGGAAGTCATAACGGATTTGAACGCCAGCCTATCCCGCCAGGAGAACACCATGCCCACCGGAGCCGTCCGCCTTCACCGCGTCCTGCGCGCCCCTACCGAACGTATTTATCGCGCCTTCACCAACCCCGAAGCCATGGCCAAATGGCTGCCCCCCAATGGCTTCACCGGCAACGTCCACCACATGGATGCGCGCATCGGTGGCGGATTCCGCATGTCCTTCACCAACTTCAGCAACGGTCAGAGCCACAGCTTCGGCGGTGAGTATCTGGAACTGGTTGAGAACCGGCGCCTGCGCTACACCGACAAGTTCGATGATCCCAACCTGCCCGGCACGATGATCACCACGGTAGAACTGCGCGAACTGGCCTGCGGCACGGAACTCAGCATTGTGCAGGAAGGTATTCCCGAAATGATTCCGACGGAGATGTGCTATCTGGGCTGGCAGGAGTCGATGGTGCTGCTGGCGAAACTGGTGGAAGCGGAAGTGACTGAATAACGGCGGGGAGATGATGAAGCGTGGCCCGGGGGAATACCCACCGGGCCACGCTTGCGGTGTTACTTTTCCAACTGCGACAGATCGCGCACGCCGCCGCGGTCAGCGCTGGTGGCCATCGCGGCATAAGCCTTGAGAGCGGTGCTGACCTTGCGGGCGCGCGGATGCTCCGGCTTCCAGCCATCCTTGCCCTTCGCATTCATGGCCGCGCGGCGGTCCGCCAGTTCGGCTTCACTCACCAGCACGTCAATGGTGCGATTGGGAATGTCGATGCGGATGCGGTCGCCCGGTTGCACCAGCGCAATTGCGCCGCCCGAAGCCGCTTCCGGAGAAACGTGGCCGATGGAAAGGCCGGAAGTGCCGCCGGAGAAACGTCCGTCCGTCAGCAGTGCGCACTGCTTGCCCAGACCCTTCGACTTCAGGTAGCTGGTCGGATACAGCATTTCCTGCATGCCGGGGCCGCCCTTCGGGCCTTCATAGCGGATCACCACGACTTCACCAGGCTTGACCTCGTCATTCAAGATGCCCTTCACGGCAGCATCCTGGCTTTCAAAAATACGGGCCGGGCCTTCAAACACCAGGATACTGTCGTCCACCCCGGCGGTCTTCACCACGCAGCCGTTTTCGGCAATGTTACCGTGCAGCACGGCCAGACCGCCTTCCTGCGAGAAAGCGTGTTCCACCGAGCGGATGCAGCCTTCGGCGCGGTCGACATCCAGCGTGTCCCAGCGGCAGTCCTGGCTGAACGCCACCTGCGTCGGGATGCCCGCCGGGCCGGCGCGGAAGAACTTATGAACATCCGGGTTGTCAGTGACCTTGATGTCCCATTGCGCCAGCGCCTCCTTCATGGTGGGGGCGTGCACGGTCGAGACATCGGTATGCAACAGGCCGCCGCGCGCCAGTTCGCCCAGGATGCTCATGATGCCGCCCGCGCGGTGCACATCTTCAATATGGTATTTCGGGGTGTTCGGCGCCACCTTGCACAGCTGCGGCACCCGGCGGGACAAGCGGTCAATGTCCTTCATGCCGAAATCGACTTCACCTTCCTGCGCGGCGGCCATCAGGTGCAGGATGGTGTTGGTGGAACCGCCCATGGCGATATCCAGCGTCATGGCGTTTTCAAACGCCGCTTTGCTGGCGATATTACGCGGCAGCGCAGAAGCGTCGTCCTGCTCGTAGTAACGCTTAGTCAGCTCGACGATACGCGAACCCGCATTGAGGAACAGCTGTTTACGATCGGCGTGA
>DASUIL010000195.1:0-21242 GCA_036273075.1 Fluviicoccus sp.
GAAAAGCGGTGCTTCTGTTTAGCATTGTTGGCGACGGGGGGAAATGGCATTTCGGGTCGGCCGGTCTTCTTTTTGCGGTCAATTGTGGGGGCCGGGCATTTGTGGTCAAATCCTTGCCATTCTTCACTGACAAGACCGAGCTGATTCCATGAATGTCCTGATTGTGCATGCCCATCCCGAACCCCAATCCTTCAACACGGCGATGAAGTCGCTGGCGGCGGAGACCCTGACGGCCGCCGGCCATGCGGTGGAAGTGTCGGACCTGTATGCGATGGGCTGGAATCCGGTGGCGTCGGATGCCGATTTTCCCAGTCGCAAGAATCCGGATTACATGACGTACGCGCTGGAACAGCGGCACGGCTATGAGTCGGGGGCGATTGCGCCGGATATTGCGGCCGAGATCGAGAAGCTGAAGCGCGCCGATCTGGTGATCTTCAATTTCCCGCTGTTCTGGTTTTCGGTGCCGGCAATGATGAAGGGCTGGTTTGACCGGGTGCTGGTGTCGGGGTTGTGTTATGGCGGCATGCGCTTTTATGACCAAGGCGGGTTGAAGGGCAAGAAGGCGCTGGTGGCGCTGACGCTGGGAGGGCGCGAGCATATGTTCGGGCCGGATGCCATTCACGGCGAGCTGGTGGACGGGATGCTGCGGCCGATCTTGCGCGGGACGCTGGCCTATACGGGGATGACGGTGTTGCCGCCGTTTATCGGCTATCACATTCCGTATCTGAAGCCGGAGGCGCGGGTGCAGATTCTGGAGGAGTACAAGGGGTATCTGGGGCGGTTGGATGAGCTGGAGCCGTTGCGGTTTCCGCGGATGGATGAGTTTGATGCGAAGTTGTATCCCTTGCCGAAGGGGTGAGGGTTTTATTGCGGGCATCCGCCTGCCGCGGGCGTCTTGCGGCGGGGCAAAGCGATGCTTTGCTTCTCCCGCCTCATGTCTTGGCAAAAGTAACCAAAACCGTTGTCCTACGCCAAACTCGCGGGCTGTCAGCCTACGGTCTGACCAATTCGATTCCGTGACTTCGTTGCAGAGCGTGTGGCTCAGACAGTGGCTTCGGACAGGAGTGTGAGTGGGGGCGGATGGTTAGGTCCGGCCTTGGGTTAGTTCCTCATAAACGGCCAGTGTTTGTGCGCACATATCGGCCAGGCGGAAGGTTTGCACCGGGGGGACGGTGACGGGGTTGCGGACCAGTGTTTCGCAGGCGGTGATCAGGCTTTCGACGTCATCCTTGACGACCGCGCCTTGCGGGTAGCAGGCGGCGAGGATTTCGCCGACGCCGCCGTGGTTCCAGCCGACGACGGGGGTGCCGATGCTGAGCGCTTCCAGGGTGGTGCGGCCGAAGGTTTCGGCTTTACTGCTGAGGCTGAAGGCGATGTGGCTCTGGCTGAAGATGTCGCGGATGTCGCTGCGGTGGCCGGTGAAGGTGATGTCGCTGTCGAGACCGCGCTGCCGCACGGCGGCTTCGATTTCCTGTAAATAGGCCTGTTTTTTGGCTTCGGCGCCGCCGACGATGAGGCCGTGCACCGGCAAGCCTTGGGTCTTGAGGCGTTCGATCAGGGTGATGAAGGCTTCGTGACCTTTCAGGCGGGTGATGCGGCCGGGCAGGGTCAGGACGGTCTTGCCGGTCAGTTGCGGGTAGTCGGACCGCCATTTTTCCAACCATGCTGCCGTCGGCTGGTAGCCGTGCGGGAATTCCGCCGGATCGACGCCGCGGTAGATCAGCCGGATCGCGCTGTCGGGGCAGTGCGGGTAATTCTTCCGAATGTAGTCGCGGACCGTCTCGGAGACGGCGATGACGCGCTCGCCCTTGGTCATGATGGCGCTGTAGAAGCTGACCGAGTAGAGGCCGTGCACCGTGGTAACAAACCGGGGTCGATCATTGACGGGCAGCTTGCGCCAGGCCAGCCAGGCGATCCACGCCGGGACGCGGGAGCGGGCGTGCAGGATGTCGGGCTTGAGCGCCTGCAGCTGTTTGCGGAAGGCGCTGACCTGCAGCAGGCTGGACAGGGATTTGCGGTCGACCGGCAAGACGATATGTTCGCTGCCTTCGGTTTCCAGTTGCTGCACCATCCGCCCGCCGCGCGAGATGACGATGGAGCGGTGACCGGCGGCGACCAGTGCGCGGGCGATTTCCAGGGTGCCGCGCTCGACGCCGCCGGAGTCCAGGGCGGGCAGGGTCTGGACGACAGTCAGACGAGTGGTCATGGCCGGTTCTCCTGGCGCAGGCGGGCTTCTTCGCGGAGTTCCCGCCGTTTCTTGCGATAAGGCGGGGATTCTCCGGCGGGGCGGGTCTTGAAGCGGCGGTGATACCACAGGTATTGCGTGGGGCTGCGGCGGATCAGTTCTTCCAGAACCGCATTCATGCGCGTGGCGTCGGCGACGGCGTTGTCGGTGGGGAAGGGCTCCAGCGGCGGCGTGATCAGGATTTCATACTGCTCTTCCAGCCCCCGGCGACGGAAGTGGATGAACAGCACCGGCGAATGATTGATCTTTTGCAGGCGGCGCGGGGAGGTCAGCGTGGCGGCGTTGATGCCGAAGAAGGGGGCAAAGACGCCTTGCTTCAGGCCGAAGTCCTGATCAGGCGTATACCAGACTACATGGTTTTCCTTGAGGGCGCGCACCAGCAGCCGCATGTTGTCATGATCGATCTGGTAGCCGTAAATGCGGCGGCGCAGGCGACGCACCAGCCATTCCAGCGCCGGGTTGTTCTGGGGCCGATAGACGGTATCCACCGGGAAGAAGCGCATCGCCAGCAGGCCGCAGAGGTCGACGAAGCTGTAATGCGCGCCCAGCAGCAGCACCCCGCGCCGTTGCGTCAGGGCGGTTTTCAGGTGCTCCAACCCCTCGATGCTGACCCGGTTGTCGTAATAGTCGACCGGGCGTGCGAAGGCGTTGGCGGTTTCGAACAGCGACAGACCGCCGTTGCGGAAGATGTCGCGCACCATGGCGGCCTGTTCTTCCGCGGACTTTTCGGGAAAGCAGAGGCGGATATTGGTTTCGGCGTCGTGTCGTCTTTGCAGCACCAGTTGCCAGGCCAGCCAGCCCAGACCGCGTCCCAGCCGCTGCTGCACCGGCCAGGGCAGCAGGCCCGCCAGCAGCAGGATGGGCGCGAGCAACAGCCAGACCGGCCAGTAGCGCGGATGCAGCAGGGCGAGGGGGAAGCGGTCGTGTTTCATGAAGGATTGCGATGCCGTAAACGAATTGGCAATGGTAGCAAATCCGTTCGCGCAGCGGACTGCTTCATAGCCGGTCCCATAGCGGGCGGCCGGGAGCGGGTTTTTCCATGGGCAGCGCGCCGGGTTGGGGCAGCGAGGGTTCGAAACCGGCGGCGGCCAGCCCCGCCATGACCTGATGACCGGCGTTCGGGGCCAGCGCCAGTCGCGTCGGCCACACCAGCCAGTTGTTGCCGAAAGGGCGGACACAGGCTTGCACCGGACGCCAGGGCAAGGTGCCGGACGGATGGATGCGGTCGATGATGAAACCCCGGAACCGGGCGCCTTGCAGGCTTTGCCAGGGTAACAGCGCTTGCAGCTCGGCCTTGACGGCCTGGATCTGCAGCGTTTCGTCCCGGGATGCGCCCGACTCGGCGATGGTCCCGGCAATGTACCAGAGGCGCGAGCCGTCGGCCTGCCGGTGGGTGCTGATCGTCAGCCGGGGGCGGCGTCCGTCCGTGAAGCAATGGCCGTGGAATTCCGGCAGCTCGGGATGATGGATGCAGACCATGTGGATGGGGCGGCGTTCCATTAACGGCTGGTTGACGCCGATATCCTGCAGCAGCGCGGCATTGCCCGATCCGGCGGTGAGGAAGACCTGCCGGGGGTGAATGCGCAGCTGCACCTTCCCCTTGCGCACGAAGACGGCCTTGCTGACGTGCAGGTCGTCGGTCTGGATGTGCACGTCCTGCTGCCCGGCCTGATAGATGCAGTCGCCATGCGGTCGCGCCAGTTCCTCCAGCAGTGAAACGCAGTCGATGACCGGATGCTCGATACGGTAGACGTCGCCCCGGAAACCGGGACTGCGCAGCAAGGAAGGGAAATGATCGCGGCCCAGCTTGCGGATCTTGCCGGAAGTATTGGCGGCGGCCGCCAGCAGGGAGGCCCGGTTGCGCCAGCCGCCCGGTCCCCAGAGATGCTGCTCCGGGCTGAGGATCCGGACTCCGCGCAAATCCATTTCCCCGCTGCCGCGCAGGCAGTTTTCCCAGATGGCGGGCATGTCCTGCAACTGCTCGATGCGATTGATCAGGTTGGCGCCGACGCGGGCCCCGCCGTGAATCATGCCCGCGCTGTTCAGCGACTGCAGGCCGCCCAGCTCGCGGTTGTCGTGGACCAGCAGGGTGCTGTATCCCGCCTTGCGCAGCACATTCAGCAGCCAGAGTCCGCTCAGGCCGCCTCCCAGAATCAGGCAATCAACCGCCACGGTGTCCATAAATGGGTATCGGATCCAGGAATCAGAAAAGGAATGGGCAGGGCTGGCCGGTATCCCCCGGCTCTGCGTTCAGGCTAGAATCATGCCTTCGTTTTCCGGGTTTAACAACATGACGCGCTGGTTTTACAGCCTGCTTCTCCACCTGCTGCTGCCCTTGCTGCTGTTACGGCTTTACTGGCGCGGCCGTCAGGCGCCCGGCTATCGCGCGAATCCCGGCCAGCGCTTCGGTTTCGCCCGCAACCTGCCGCCGGGGGGCATCGTGGTGCATGCCGTATCGCTGGGGGAAACCCTGGCGTCTCAGCCGCTGGTGAACGCCTTGCTGAAGGACCATGCCGACCTGCCGTTGATCGTCACGAACACGACGGCGACCGGCGCGGAACGCACCCGGGCCCTGTGGGCCGACCGGGTGACGCAGTGTTTCCTGCCCTACGATTACCCTTGGGCGGTGCGCCGCTTTCTGGACCGGACGCGGCCCCGCCTGTTCGTGGTCATGGAGACCGAGCTGTGGCCCAACCTGCTTCACGAGTTGGCCCGCCGCCGAGTGCCGGTGCTGCTGGCCAATGCCCGTCTCTCCGATCGTTCGGCGCGCGGCTACAGTCGTATTTCCGGCCTGACGCGACCGATGCTGCAATGCCTGACCGCGCTGGCCGCACAGGATGACGCGACCGCCGGACGCTTTGCCGCGCTGGGCATGCCGTCGTCGCGGATCACCGTGACCGGCAGCCTGAAGTTTGATCTGGCGTTGCCCGCCGACCTGCCGCAGCGGGTTGAGGTCCTGCGTGATGAATGGCGGCTGGGGGGACGCCCGGTATGGGTGGCCGCCAGCACGCATGAGGGCGAGGATGCCGTGGTGCTGGACGTTTTCCGGCAGGCCCGCCTGCGCTTCCCGACCCTGTTGCTGATTCTGGTGCCGCGTCATCCTGAACGTTTCGAGCGCGTGGCGGAGCTGTTGCAGAAACAGGATTGCCGCTATGTACGCCGCAGCCTGGGCCAGGTGGTGACGCCGGATACCGAGGTGTTGCTGGGCGACAGCATGGGCGAACTGTTGTTGTGGCTGGGCTTGGCCGATGTCGCCTTTGTCGGCGGTTCGCTGGTCGCCGTGGGCGGGCATAATCCCTTGGAACCCGCGGCGTTGTCGGTGCCGGTGCTGACCGGGCCGGTCATGTTCAATTTCCAACAGATTACCGATACGTTGGCGCAGGCCGGGGCGCTGGTGCAGGCGGAAGATGCCCTGTCGCTGCTGGCGCGGTTGACCGAGTGGCTGTCCGCGCCGGAGCAGGCCCGGGCGGCGGGCGCTGCGGGGGCGGCGGTGGTTGCCGCCAATCGCGGCGCCCTGGCCCGTCATCTGATGCTGGTCAGCCGGTTGCTGTCCGGATCTTCACCGGCATGAACCTGATCCTGCTGGAACCGGAGGATCTGATCGCGCCCGACCGGGCCTGCCTGACCGGTCGACGCCTGCGCCATGTGCGCGAGGTGCATCGCGCCGAGCCCGGCCAGACCTTGCGGCTGGGGATGGTGAACGGGCTGCTGGGCGAGGGCGTGCTGCTGGAGCAGACGCCGGAGCGCCTGCTGTTTTCATTGCAGCTGGACCAGTCCCCGCCGCCGCGCCTGCCGCTGACATTGCTGCTGGCGCTGCCTCGTCCGAAAATGCTGAAGCGCATCCTGCAAACCGTGGCGACGATGGGCGTCAGCCGCCTGGTGCTGATGAACAGTTACCGCGTCGAAAAAAGCTTCTGGGACAGCCCCTCCCTGCAGCCGGACGCGATCCGCGAGGAATTGCTGCTGGGTCTGGAGCAGGGACGGGATACGGTGTTGCCCGAGGTGCAGCTGGAGAAACGCTTCAAACCCTTCGTGGAGGACCGCCTGCCTGCGCTGGCATCCGGCAGCCGTTGCCTCGTGGCGCATCCGGGCGCCTCAGCCGCCTGCCCGGTGGCGCTGGATGGTCCGGTGACGTTGGTGATCGGCCCCGAGGGCGGGTTCATCCCGTACGAGGTCGACATGCTGGCCAGGCAGGGCTTCGAGCCGGTCAATCTGGGGCCGCGCATCCTGCGTGTGGAGACGGCGGTGACCAGCCTTATCGGCCGCCTTTACTCCTGACCGGGCGGCAACTCCCCATCATTTCTCCGGACATATTGCTTCAGCGTCTTGCGGCGCGCCGCATCCGGGGTGTCGCCGTGCCATTTCAGGAACGCACGCGAAAATGTGGCCTGGTCACTGTAGCCAACCATGCCGGCAATCCGTTCAATACTCAGGTGCGAGGTCTGCAGGTAGCGAAGGGCGGCGCTCATCCGCACGTCCAGACGGATCTGGTGATAGTTGTGGCCGCCTTCGGCCAGCTTGCGGCGCAGGGTGCGTTCGCTCATGCCCAGATGCGAGGCGGCGTCCTCGGTCGCCAGCGGCTCGCCGACATGGCTGAGAATGAACTGGCGGAGCCGCACGACGATGCCGGGCAGGTCGCTTTCCAGAGAATCCTTTTCCGCTCTCGGCGGCTTTTCAGTACTGGTGCTGAGGTCGTGGAGGCGGTAACGGATTTCGTTGACCGGGCTATCGGTCTCGATCGGGATCGGCAGCAGGGTCTGGAGATGGCGTGAATCGGTGAAAATACCGGGCCGGGCATGCAGGCTGATGTTGCGGGTGACCAGCGACCCGAGCGTATAGAAGCTGCTGAGAATGGTTTGGGTCAGGAAGACTTCGACCTCGGGCTGGGGCGTCGGGCATTCGATCGTGATGGCCATGAACTCGGATTCATGCCGGATTTCCATGCGGATCAGCGGCATCCGCACCGACATGTAGGCGACCACCCGGTCCATCAGGTCGTGGAAATTCCCCCGGAAGAGGAAGACGAAGCCGAACAGGCCGTGCGTCAGCAGGTCGAGGCGCTGTCCGAAGCGGACGCCGGGGTTGCTCAGGGAGGTCAGTCCCAGGAATTTCTGCATCACCGCGCGGCTCTGGTGCACCGAAAGATAGACTTCCGGCTTGGCCAGCAGGGACTGGCTGATGCCGCATTCGCGCAGGATCACGTCGGTGCGGAGGTGTTCTTCTTCCATCAGTTCCACCAGCTTCAGCAGGTAGATGACCGGGACAAACGGCAGCTCTTGCATGAAAATCCAACTCTTTTTTGTTATGCGCCGATTATATCGTTGACTTTCCGGAGAGGGGCAAAAACGGCCAGATCAAACCGGATTTGGCCGATTATGCAAAATAATTGGCCGCTTGTGGCGATGACCGGTAGAAAAAAACCGACGAAAATGCGCGCACTGCACACATGTCCTCATTTGCCGTTCGATGGAAAGATTGAGGGCCTGACAATTCTAACTATAAAACAGAATGAGACTGACCATGCACGCAACCGCCGGCCGCGAGGCTCTGAAAGCCACTTACTATCCCTTGTCCCGCATTGATGTCAATGACATCCGCCAGATGTACGCCGTCTATTCCCGCTACTACGAACGCACCGAATGGGACCTGTTCCTGCGCGATTTGAGCAAGAAGACCGGCGCGTTCCTGATCCGCCGCAAGAGCGACAACCTGATTGTCGGCTTTTCCACCATCGTTTCCAGCGACATGGTCATTCGCGGCAAGAAGTCGCGCGGCGTATTCAGCGGCGATACCATCATCGAGCTCGCCTATTGGGGGTCGCGCGTGCTGCAGATCGCCTTCACCAAGTTCATGCTGGCCGAAAAGCTGCGCTATCCGCGCCAGCCGATCTACTGGCTGCTGATTTCCAAGGGCTTCAAGACCTACCTGCTGCTGGCCAACAACTTCCTCGAATTCTATCCGAACCCGCGCGGCAACCACGGCGATGACCTGTCGGACGTGGTGGATACCTACTGCAACGAGATGTTCCCCGAGTTCTACGACCGCGAGAAGCGCATTCTCGATTTCGGCACCGATTATCAATGCCTGAAGGGCGACGTGGCTGAAATTACCGACGAAATGCGGATGTCCACGCCCGCCATCCGCTTCTTTGAGGAACGCAATCCGGAATGGCGTCGCGGCACCGAATTGCCGTGCGTCGGCGTCTTCGACTGGAAGGCGCTGGCGAACTACGCCTATGTCTTCGCCAACAAGACCGTCAGCAAGGGGCGCGAGGACGCGGCGCGCGCCGTGCCGCGCCTGCAGGCCGTGCCGGGTTCGGCGATCACCGTCCCGGACAGCGCGCAGCCGATGCGCCGCACCGCCTGAGCTTTCCCTGGCAATGTCCCCGGCCGTCTCTGAGGGGTGGCGGCCGGGGGACCCTCTTTGGCCGTTCCGGGAGACTGACCCATGCTGGCCCGTATGACCCACGGCGCGCTTGAAGCCGCCTGCTTTCGTTCTTATCGCCGTTTCTGCGACCAACGTTTTGATGTCGAAACCGTCCAGCGCCGCAAGCTGGAAGTCCTGCTGAAAAAAGTTGCCGCGGCCCGCATCCAGCCGGCCTGGTCCGGCAGCATCCCCTCGTGGGAAGCCTTTCGCAACGCCTATCCGGTCACCCGCTACGGGGACTGGCAGAAAGCCATCCGCGACCAGCGACAGGGGCGTGAGTCACTGATCGACAGCCCGCTGGTGCGCTACCAGCCCACCAGCGGCTCTTCGGAAAAACTGAAGCTGATCCCCTACACCAAGGCGTTCCTGCGGGAGCTGGATTCCGCCATCGCGCCCTGGCTGGCCAGCATGTACCGCCGCCATCCCGGACTGCGGGGCGGGGTGCATTACTGGTCGGTGTCGTGGCTGCCGAAGAACCAGTTCGATGACTTGTCCGGCAACCTCAACGATGACAGCGAGCTGATGGGCGGGGCCAAGCGCTGGCTGGCCTCGCATTCGCAGGCGGTGTCGCCGGACGTGGCGCTGGCCGCCAGCCCGGCGGACGCCATGTTCGCTTCGCTGTGTTACCTGGTGGCGCGCGCCAATCTGCGCATGCTCTCGGTGTGGAGCCCCACCTTCGCCCTGCAGTTGCTGGACCTGCTGCCACGGTGGGGGGAAGACATCGCCCGCGTGCTGATGTCCGGTCATTGGGGCGAACGCCAGCCCTCGCTGTGCACATTGAAGGCTCCGAAATCGCCGGAGCGGGCGCGCCTGCTGGTTCAGGCCTTGCAGGACCAGCCCATGCAGGCGGCCGCCGTGCTGTGGCCGGAGCTGGCGCTGGTGTCCGCCTGGGATACCGCCGATGCCGCGCCCTGGGCCGAGCAATTGCGTCAGCGTCTGCCGCATGCGGGCTTTGAAGGCAAGGGTTTGTGGGCCACCGAGGGTGTGGTCACCATTCCGGTGGATGGCCACTATCCCTTGTCCTACCAAAGCCATGTCTACGAATTCGAGGACCTGAAAACCGGCACCATCCTGGCCCCCTGGGAGTTGCGCGAGGGCGACGAGGTCAGTCCGATCCTCTCCGGCGGCAACTGCCTGTTGCGCTACGGCCTGGATGACCGGATGGTGGTGTCGGAAATGTGGGGCTCGGTACCGTGCTTCCGTTTCCTCGGTCGTCGCAACGGCGTGGATCTGGTGGGGGAGAAGATGTCGCCGGACGCCGCCCGCCAGACCCTGCAATCCGTGGCGGCGAGTCATGGCCTGGAGCCGGTGACACTGCTGGCGGTGGATGGCCAGGGGCGCGGCAAGTCGGCCTATGTGGCGATTTTCAGCCAGCCCGGCCAGACGCTGGAGCCGATTTTCCCCGAGGCGGTCGGTGAAGCGGTGGAGCGCGCGCTGGGCGATCACTTCCATTACGCGCTGGCCCGCGACCTGCAACAGCTGGAGCCCGCCACGGCCGTGGTGGTGGCGGACGGCTGGCAGCTGTACCAGCAGATCGCCATGGCGGGCGGCATGATCGAGGGCAACATCAAGCCGGAGCCGGTCCGCAAGGTGCCGCGCGAGGCCTTTTGCCGCGTCCTGCCGGAGCCGGGCCTGCGCCATGACCGTCTGGCGGTGCTGACGGAGCGGCCATGAGCAGCTTCCTGGCCCGCACCGCCACGCCCGCGGACAATCCGGCGCTGCAATCCCTGTTCGGCGTGCCGCAACCGTCGTCCGGCCTGATGATGGCCTTCGAGCGCGCCCCCGACTATTTCGCCTCCGCCGCCGTGATGTACCACCAGCCGGAGCTGCTGGTGGTCACGCGCCGTCAGGACAACAAGCTGGCCGCCGCCGTCAACATGGGCATGCGCCGCATGTACCTGAACGGCAAGCCGGAAATGCTGCGCTATGGCGCGGACATGCGCATCGATCCCGATTTTCAGGGCGGGCGGGTGCTGCTCTACGTCAACCGCGCCGTCAAGGACGTGATCCGCGACGGCTGGTACCTGTCGGTCATCCTGGAAGATAACCAGCGCTCGCGCGGCAGTCTGGAAGGGGGCCGCGCCGGGTTGCCGGATTATCGGCCGGTGGGACGGATTACGACCCATACCGTCACCCGCTGCAACTCGCGACCGCAAAAACTGTTGCCCGCCGTCCGCCGCGCCTCGGTAGGCGATATTGAAGCCATGAACCGTTTCGTGGCCGCGATGGCGGCTCACTACCAATTTCTCCCTTGTTATGACTTCAACGGCCTGTTGACCGGCGACCCCTTCTTTCAGGGGTTGACCATCGATGACTTCCTGGTGATTGCCGAAGACTCCGGGATTCGCGGGCTGGTCGGCGTCTGGAACCAGAAGGCCTTCAAACAGACGCGGGTGGTGAAGTACAGCCGCGCGCTGGCCTTGCTGCGGCCGTTCTGGAATCTGTGGAGTAGCTGGTTCGGCGGTATCCACCTGCCGTCGCGCGGGGAGGCCTTTGATTACCTGGCGCTGCACTCGCCGCTGACCCGGGCCGATGACCTGACCGGCTTTGAGGCCCTGCTGCGCGCCGCCTGGACGCTGACGCGGGAGCGGGGTTCGCGGGCCATGACGCTGACGCTGGCGGACACCGATCCGCGTGGCGCGGTCATGGCGAATTTCCGTTCGCTGCCCATGCACGCCAAGCAATACACCGTGGCTTTTGACCAGGAGGCACAGCCCGAGCTGGCCGGTGGTCGCGTTCCCTTTTATGAAAGCGGGAGACTCTGAATGACTCGTCTGGTGATTACCCGTCAGAAAATCTACATTCCGGTGCGCTGGGCGAAATACGGCGCGGTGGGCCTGGCTGTCGCGCTGGTGGCCTGGTGGCCGCAGGAGTCGCGCAGCAAGATGTCGCCGACGGTGCAGCCGTTGCAGCTGACCGGCGCCGATCTGGCGGTGGTGCGTGAAATGCGTCTGGCGCAGGACATTGCCATCACCGGCACTCTTAATCCGCTGCATCAGGCCGTGCTCAACGCCCGCAGCGGCGGCGAAGTGATGATGGTGGCGGCCCGCGCCGGGGAATCCGTCCGCGCCGGGCAGGTCATCGCCAGCCTCGACACCCGCGACCTGAAGCTGCGCGCCATGCAGGCCGAAGCCACCCTGCAGGGCAACCGCGCCGAGGCGTTGATGGCCAAGGACAAGCTGGACCGCATGCGTCCGCTGCGTGAACAGAATTATGTGTCGGACAACGACATCAGCAATGCCCAGCGCCAGGTGGAAATCCGTAATGCGCAGGTGCGCGCCGCCGAGGCCTCGCTGGGCCAGATCCGCCAGCAAATGGCCGATGCCGTGGTGCGCGCCCCCTTTGACGGCCGCATCGCCGAACGGCTGGTAGAGCCGGGGCAGTCGGTCGCGCCGGGCACGCCGATGCTGAAGATTGTCGATCTGGGGCTGATGGAGCTGGAAGCGATGGTGGCTGACGCCGACCTGACGGCCATCCGTACCGGCCAGGTGGTGAGTTTCCAGGTTGATGGCTTCCCCGGCAAGACCTTCGCAGGCCGGGTGGCCCGCATCAATCCCGTGGCCCGCGCCGGCAGCCGCCGCGTGCCGGTCTATGTCCAGGTCAACAACCAGGACGGGCTGCTGCGCGCCGGCGTCTTTGCCAAGGGCGTGGTGCGCGACGATAACGCCCGGCAAGGTCTGGCGGTGCCAGTCAGCTCGTTGCAGCCCGTGGGCAGCGGCTGGCGGGTTCATGCGGTGAAGGACAGCCATCTGGAGGCCCGCGCGGTGCAGGTGGCGATGCGCAACGACGAGCGCGGCTTGGCGCTGGTTACCGGCAGCCTGCATGTTGGCGATCGCGTCTTGCTGGCGCCGCCCTTGCCTGAAAATGAAGGAAAAGCGGTTCGCCTGACCGGAGCGCACTGACCATGTGGCTGACCCGGCTGTGTATCCGTTATCCCGTCTTCGCCACCATGATGATGCTGGCGTTCATGGTGCTGGGATTGTTCGCCTGGCGTGAGCTGAGCGTCGAGGAATATCCCAACATCGACTTCCCCTACGCCATCGTCACCACCGACTATCCCGGCGCGTCCCCTGTCGTCGTCGAAAGCGACGTCACCCGCCGCATTGAAGATGCGATCAACACGGTTCCGGGCGTCAAGCGCATCATTTCCACGTCCTTTGAGGGCCGCTCGCGGATTGCCGTGGAATTCGTGCTGGGCGTGCCGATCGAAGTGGCGGTGCAGGATGTCCGCGACAAGATTGCCGCCGTCAAGGTCGGGTTCCGTCCCGAGATCAAGGAGCCGCTGGTCGAGCGTTTCCGTCCCGATGAAGCGCCGGTGTTCTCGCTGGCCTTTGTCGCCGACAACCGGCTGTCGGTGAAACAGCTCAGCACGCACATTACCCAGCAGGTGGTGCGCAAGATCCAGAATATTCCCGGCGTCGGCCGGGTGGATGTCGTCGGCGCGATGCCGCGTGAAATCCAGATTGAACTGATGCCGGAACGGATGGAGGCGCTGGGGGTCGGTGTCGATGAAATCATGGCGGCGCTGCGCACCGAAAACGCCCAGCTGCCCGCCGGGACGGTGGAAGTCGGTACTGCCGAGAAGATGGTGGAAATTGCCGGACGCATCACGTCACCCGAGGAATTCGCCAACCTGATCGTCGCCCAGCGTGGCCAGTCCCCGGTACTGCTGGGGCAGGTGGCGAGAATCGTTGACGGTCAGCAGGAGCTGCAATCGTTGGCGCTGCTGAACGGTCGCCGCGCCATCAGCGTCGATGTCGTGAAGATGTCCGGCGCCAACACGATCGCGCTGGTGGATGCGTTGCGCGCCCAGGTTCCAGCCATTGAAGCCGATTTGCCCAAGGGGGCCAGCGCCCTGGTGGTCGCCGACAGCTCCCGGTCGATCCGCGCCTCGCTGCACGATGTCAAGAAAACGCTGGTGGAAGGGGCGGTGCTGGCCATTATCATCGTCTTCCTCTTCCTGGGCTCCTGGCGTTCCACCATCATCACCGGCCTGACGCTGCCGATCTCGCTACTGGGGTGTATTTTCTTCCTCTATGTCTTCGGCCTGACCCTGAACTCGATGACGCTAATGGCGTTGTCGCTCTCGATTGGTCTGCTGATTGATGATGCGATCGTCGTGCGGGAAAACATCGTGCGCCACGCGTCGATGGGCAAGTCGCACGGCCAGGCGGCGGTGGACGGCACCCGCGAGATCGGGCTGGCGGTGCTGGCCACCACGCTGACCATTGTCGCCGTGTTCCTGCCGGTGGCATTCATGGGCGGCATTATCGGCCGCTTCTTCTACCAGTTCGGCATCGCGGTTTCCTGTGCGGTGCTGCTGTCGATGCTGGTCAGCTTTACCCTCGACCCGATGCTGTCCAGCCGCTGGCGCGACCCCGACGCCCACGGCATGCAGGGCGACTCCTGGCTGGCGGTGAAGTTGCGCGCCTTCCAGGTAAAACTGGACCAGCTCAGCGAAAAATACGCGCAAGTCATCCTCTGGGCATTGAATAACCGTCGCTTCACGCTCGGCCTGGCCGTGGCTTCGCTGGCGGTGGCGCTGCTGTTCGCCAAGTTTGTCGGCAAGGAGTTCGTACCTGAACCGGACCTGAGCGAAATCAGCATCAAGTTTTCCACCCCGGTCGGCTCGACCCTGACCTATACCGAGCAGAAGGCGGCGCAGGTCGGCTTGCTGGCCCGGCAGTTCCCCGGCGTGCTCGACACCTACGCCACCATCAATACCGGCATGGACATCGGCAAGCACAAGGCCTCGGTGCGGGTGCTGCTGAAGCCGAAGGCCGAGCGCGCCCTGTCGCAGAAAGAGCTGATCAATGCCTTCCGCGAGCAGTTGAAGGCGGTCAGCGGTATCGAAGTCAACTCGGTGGCCCCCGCCAAGGAAAGCATCGGCAGCCTGAAACCGATCCAGATCTCCCTGCAAGGCAACGACATGCAGGTGCTGCAACGGCTGGCGGCCGAGTTCGAGCAGAAACTGGGGACGGTGCCGGGGCTGATCGATCTGGAAAGTTCGCTGAAGGCTTCGCGCCCGACGCTGTCGCTACAGGTGGATCGCGAGCGCGCCGCGGATCTGGGCCTGTCGGTCGGTCGTCTCGGTTCGGCGCTACGACCCCTGATTGCCGGGGAAACGGTGACGACCTGGCAGGCGGAAGACGGCGAGAACTATAACGTGCGGGTGCGCCTGCCCGGCGACCGCCGCCAGAGCGTGGAAGATGTCACGTTGCTGCCCGTGGCTTCCGGCCGCATCAATCCGATTACCGGACAACCGGAAATGATAACCGTGGGACAGGTCGCCACCGTGACGGAAAAGGTCAGCGCCGCCCAGATCAACCGCCGCAACCTTTTCCGCGAAGTGTTGTTCTCCGGCAATGTCACCGGCCGTCCGGCGGGCGATGTCGGCGCGGATATCGAGAAAGTGGCGGCGGGCATCGCCATGCCCGCCGGCTACCGCATCGTCACCCAGGGCGCCAACAACGACATGAAGGAATCGGTCGGCTACGCCACCACCGCGCTGGTGCTGGGCGCGCTCTTCATCTACATGTTGCTGGGCGCGCAGTTCAACAGCTTCCTGCATCCCTTGACGATCATGACCGCCTTACCGTTGTCGCTGGTGGGGGTGTTCATGGCGCTGTTCGTCTGCCGCAGTTCGATGAACATGTTCTCCATCATAGGCATTGTCATGCTGATGGGCCTGGTGACCAAGAACGCGATCCTGCTGGTCGACTTCATCCAGGAATTGATGATCAAGGAAGGGCTGCCCCGTGAAAAGGCCATCCTGCAAGCCGGACAGACACGTCTGCGTCCGATCCTGATGACCACCGCCGCGATGATCGCCGGCATGATTCCCCTGGCCTTGGGACTGGGGGAGGGTGCCGAGCAGCGCGCCCCGATGGCGCACGCACTGATCGGCGGGCTGCTGACCTCGACGGTGCTGACGCTGATCGTGGTGCCGGTGATGTATACCTGCCTTGATGATGTGGTCAAGGCCTTCCCGCGACTGGCGTTCATCCTGCGCCGTCCCACCCGTTCTATGGTCCGCCCCGGCGCGGCGGCTGTCCGGCCGCTGGCGCGTCCCGCCAAGACTGAACCCTGAGGAGAGCCGACATGACCGCATCCGCGCGTGTATGCCCCGACGATGTTTTTCCGGCCACCGCTCCGGAACTGACGCCGCGTATCACTCCGGTCGACGAGGCCAGCCCCGGCGGCACGGACTATGTCGGCATGTGGTACACCGCCCGCCTCCGGCACGGTGTCGATGACCGCATGCTGTTCGGGTTATATGAACAAGGCGCGACTGCTCCGCGCTGGTATTCGGCCTCGCACCGTCACTATGACGGCCTGGCGGCGCTTGGCATGATTCTGAAAGGACGCGGCGTGGCGTTTCCCGACGGGTTGCCCAAGGGCCGCGACAAATCGCAACCCGGTTGGCGGGAGCTTTGGCGGGCGGGCCGACAGCCGTTGACCGCGCCATCCGCCCGGTTGCTGTGGCGCAAGCTGGCCCCGGAGCAGGAAAGGGCAGCCCCGGTGATGCCCGAACCGCTGTTGCTGACCGAAGCCGAAACGTTGGCGATTGAGCGCGCCGCCAAGGCGGCGGGTGTTAGCAGTACGGTCTGGTTGTTGTGGACGGCCGACCGAGCCGCTCGTGAAGTGTTGTGCCTGCCCGGCGCCGTCCTGCCCTGGGTCTATCCGGTCAGCCTGCGCGGCGCGGCCCGTTGCGAGCGGGAAGGGATGAATCACTGCGGCGGCTTCATGGTCACTATTGCCGATGATATGGATGCCCGCGCGGTGCGCGAGCAAATTGCCGCCCGCACCGCCCGTCTGGAACACTGGCGGCAATGGTTGCTGCTGAACCTCGGCAAGCTGATCGGGCAGCCCGGGGTCAATCTGGCCTACCGCCTGACCCGTGGGAAGCCGGGCGCTTTTGCGGGTTCGTATTCGAATCTGGGCGCTTGGGAAGTTCGCGGACTGGACGGCATCATCGCGTCCGCGCCGGGCAGCCCGGCCTATCCGATCTGCATCACCACGGCGGTATGCAACGGTCGGCGCGCCCTGGCGATTCGCATCCATCCGGTGGCGGACCCAGCTGGGACAGAGGCGGAACTGGTGCTGAACCGTTGGCTGCGTTTGTCGTTGGGGCAAAAGTAGCGGATTTTTCTCAGGCAAGATTGCCGGTTTGAGCAGGGTCGGCCCAAGTGCGGGGCCGGCCCTTTTTTTTAATCCCGCAAGTGATCGGGTGCGCTCTGTCGAATGCCTTGACAGGTGGTTACCGGCAGCGATACTTCCTTCCGGTATTTTCCAGACCTCTTTCGGAATACAGGCATGACCCGTTGGAAAGCGTCACTCATCCATGTACTGATCAGTCTGGCGATTGTCGGCACAGTGGCTTCATACATTATCTACTTCTGGTATCCCCCGGCCCTGATCCACATGGCCAAGGCGGACAGGCTTCTGATGCTGATCGGCGGTGTTGACCTGGTGATCGGTCCGTTGCTGACTCTGATTGTCTTCAAGCCCGGCAAGCCCAGCCTGAGGTTTGACCTGTCGGTGATCGCCATTTTGCAGATCGGGTTCCTCTCGTTCGGCCTGCATAGCATCCATGCTTCGCGGCCCGTATTCCTGGTGGCCTCTGCCAGCCGTTTCGACATGGTTTTCGCCAATGAAATCAGTGAGGAGCGGCTGGTCAAGGCGTCCGACCCCCGGTTTGCCTCACTCGGGTTTGCCAAGCCGGTGCTGGTCGGGGCGAAAATGCCCTCGGATACCGCCGTCAAACGCCAGATTCTTTTCTCGGCCTTGTCCGGTGCCGGCGATCTGGAAACGATGCCTCAGTATTATGTCGATTATTCGCAGATAGTGCCTGATTTGATGCGGCACGCCCTGCCTGTCCGCAGCGGCGCGGGAATGCCCGATGCGGTGGTCCGCGTCATCGAGGATGCGGCGGCCGGTTACGGGAAGAAGCCGGATGAGGTCAGGGTGCTGCGACTTGGCAGCTCACGAGGGTTCGCCGTGATGCTGGTGGAGGCGGGTACCGGGAAAGTGGTCGGTCCGGTGGGTGTGGATTTCTAGAGGCATTGCCCGCTACGCTGATTCAAAGCGCAGCGGGCATGTCGGCAATTTACTGCAGCCAGCCGTTCAGGCTCTGGATGTCCTGGATGCTGAGCTGGCCGCTGGCGGAACGCAGCTTCAGCGTGTTGATCAGGTAGTCGTACTTGGCGTTGGCGTGATCACGGCGGGTGGCGTACAGGTTCCGTTCCGCCAGCAGCACATCGACGATATTGCGGGTGCCGACATCATAACCGGCCTTGGTGGCCGCCAGCGCTGCCTCGGTGGACTTCACGGCCTGGCTGCGGGCGGCAACCCGGTAGCTGTCAGCGGAGGCATTCAGGTAGGCAGTGCGTGCCTGTGCGGTCAATTGACGCTCCACGGCCGTCACCTGGTCGCGGGCGGCGTCGGACTGGTAGGAGGCCTGGCTGATGGCGTTATTGGTTCGACCGCCCGCATAGAGCGGCAATTGCAGCTCAACGCCAATGCTGGTGGCGTCGCCATTGCGGCTGGCCAGTGAAAAATTCGAGGTCTTGTTGTCGGTGTTGCTGTAACTGGCGACCAGGTCGAGCTGCGGCAGGTGCCCGGCGCGCTGAACGCTGAGCGTGCGCTCGGCGGCTTCCTGATTCATGCGGGCGGCGGCCAGTTGCGGGTTCTTGCTGCGCGCCATTTCCGCCCATTCGTCAGCGCTGGCGGGCAGCGGCGGGGTCACGGCAAAGTCCTGGCGCAGTTCGCTGAGGGTGCCGGGATCCTTGCCGATGATGGCGGTCAGCGCTTCGCGGGTATTGGCGACACCGACTTCGGCGCTGATGCGGTTGGCGACCGCTCCATCCAGCTGGGCCTGGGCTTCCAGCACGTCGGTCTTGGCAATCAGGCCGACCTCAAAGCGTTTCTGCGCCTGTTCCAGCTGGCGCTTCAGCGCGGCTTCCTCGGCCTGGGTGGTCGACAGGGTTTCCTGCGCACGAAGGACGTTGATGTAGGCCTCGCTGACCTTCAGCACCAGTTCCTGCTGCTTCTGCCGGTAATTGGCTTCACTGGCGGACGACGATGACTTGGCCCGCTGGTAATCGCGCCACAGGTCAGCGCGGTAAAGCGGCTGACGCACCTGCAAGCCGTACTGCATGCTGTTGTAGGTGGTGCTGGCGCCCACATCCGGTGAGAAGTTGTTGTTGGCATAAGAAGCGCTCAATCCCACTGTCGGCAGCAGCGCCCCGGAATTCTGCCCTTCGCGCAGCATTTCCGCCTTGTAGGCATTGGTGGCGGCGCCCCACTCGGGGTCGTTCTTCAACGCCAGATCGTAGGCTTGGGCCAGGTCGATGGCGTGGCACAGCGGGGACAGGGAAAAGGCGATCAGCGAAACAGCAAGGATACGGCGCATGACAACATACCGATGAGTATGGATGATAGGGGGGAGAGTATGGGTTTGTCTGGCGGAATTCAAGCCAACCGGGGCTGTTTTGTTGTTAAGCCACGAGCAAAAACGTATAGTCGCAGCCTTTGGCTCCACCCTCCAAGACCGAACAAATTCTGATATGGCTACCGTGTTTCTGAGTGAACAGGCGCAAGTGGATCGCGCGTCGACCGAGCAATTCCCCGCATCCCGCAAGATCTACGTCGAAGGCAGCCGTCCGGACATCCGCGTGCCCATGCGCGAGATTTCCCTGACCGATACGCCCACCGCCATGGGCGGGGAGAAGAACCCTCCGGTGACGGTATATGACACCTCCGGTCCGTACACGGACCCCGACGTCCGCATCGACATCCGCCAGGGGCTGCCGTCCGTTCGTGAGGGCTGGGTGATCGAGCGCAATGATACCGAACAATTAGCCGGTCCCTCGTCGCGTTTCGGACTGCTGCGCGAGCGCGATGTCAGCCTGACCCCGCTGCGTTTCGGTCACCTGCGCAAGCCGCGCCGCGCCCTGCCGGGCCGCAATGTCACCCAGCTGCACTACGCGCGTCAGGGCATCATCACCCCCGAGATGGAGTACATCGCCATCCGCGAGAACATGAAGCTGCAGGAAGCCCGCGCGCAGGGCCTGCTGGGTCAGCAGCATGCCGGACAGTCCTTCGGCGCCGCCATTCCCAAGGAAATCACTCCGGAATTCGTACGTTCGGAAGTGGCCCTGGGCCGCGCCATCATTCCCGCCAACATCAACCATCCGGAACTGGAGCCGATGATCATCGGCCGCAACTTCCTGGTGAAGATCAACGGCAATATCGGCAACTCGGCGCTGGGCTCCTCCATTGAGGAAGAAGTGGCGAAACTGACCTGGGGCATCCGCTGGGGCGCGGACACCATCATGGACCTGTCCACCGGCAAGCACATCCATGAAACCCGTGAGTGGATCATCCGCAACAGCCCGGTACCGATCGGCACGGTGCCTATCTATCAGGCGCTGGAAAAGGTCGACGGCGTCGCCGAAGACCTCACCTGGGAAA
This sequence comes from Fluviicoccus sp., assembly GCA_036273075.1. Lineage (GTDB taxonomy): Bacteria > Pseudomonadota > Gammaproteobacteria > Pseudomonadales > Moraxellaceae > Fluviicoccus. The sequence goes on from DASUIL010000195.1 coordinate 20,147, forward strand.
TCTTCCGTGACACGCTGATCGAGCAGGCGGAGCAGGGCGTTGACTACTTCACCATTCATGCGGGTGTGTTGCTGCGCTATGTGCCGCTGACCGCCAAGCGGGTCACCGGCATTGTCTCGCGCGGCGGTTCGATCATGGCGAAATGGTGCCTGGCGCATCACCAGGAAAACTTCCTTTATACGCATTTCGACGAAATCTGCGAGATCATGAAGGCCTATGACGTCAGCTTCTCGCTGGGCGACGGCCTGCGCCCCGGTTCCATCGCCGACGCCAATGACGAGGCCCAGTTCGGCGAGCTGCGCACCCTGGGCGAGCTGACGCACAAGGCCTGGGCGCACGACGTGCAGGTGATGATTGAAGGCCCCGGTCATGTGCCGATGCACATGATCAAGGAAAACATGGATTTGCAGCTGGAAGTCTGTCAGGAGGCCCCGTTCTATACTCTTGGCCCGCTGACCACCGACATCGCGCCCGGCTATGACCACATCACTTCCGGCATCGGCGCGGCCATGATCGGCTGGTTCGGCTGCGCCATGCTGTGCTACGTCACGCCCAAGGAGCATCTGGGCCTGCCCAACAAGAAGGACGTGAAGGACGGCATCATCACCTACAAGATCGCCGCCCATGCCGCCGACCTCGCCAAGGGTCATCCCGGCGCGCAGATCCGCGATAACGCCCTGTCCAAGGCCCGTTTCGAGTTCCGCTGGGAAGATCAGTTCAACCTCAGTCTCGATCCGGAAACCGCGCGGGAGTTCCACGATGAAACCTTGCCGGCGCAGGGCGCCAAGGTGGCGCATTTCTGCTCCATGTGCGGACCGCACTTCTGCTCCATGAAGATCACTCAGGACGTGCGCGATTATGCGGCGGAGCTGGGCGTCCAGGAAGAAGCCGCCCTTGCTGCCGGCATGAAGGAAAAAGCCGAAGAGTTCAAAAAGTCCGGCGGCAAGATTTACCAAGAAGTCGGCACGGTTGGCTCGGGCGAGATCACCCCGGCTCTCATGCGGGCTGCGGCGAAAGACTAATCGCCGGCAATTATTGACCCACCAAAGCACTGGCCGCCCTCGGGCGGCCAGTCAGTTTTGAGCCGGTACATTCA
>DASUIL010000196.1:0-5736 GCA_036273075.1 Fluviicoccus sp.
ATAACTCCCTAACATGGCGTTTTTGCTTTTCCCGAGAAGACGATGACCGAACCGCTGCGACTGGAGGATTACGTCCGCCGCACCCTGCTGGCCCGTGTTTACGATGTGGCTGTCGAAACGCCGCTGGAAGAAATGTCGCAACTATCGCGCCGATTCAAAAACCGCATCTGGCTGAAGCGCGAAGACCTGCAGCCGGTGTTCTCGTTCAAGATTCGCGGCGCCTACAACAAGGTGGCGCAACTGACCCGCGAGGAACAGCAAAAAGGCGTGATCTGTGCTTCCGCCGGTAATCACGCCCAGGGACTGGCGCTGTCCGCCAGCAAGCTGGGCATTCGCGGCACCATCGTCATGCCGCAGACCACCCCGGACATCAAGGTCAACGCCGTCAAGGCGCTGGGCGGGCACGTGGTGCTGCACGGCGATGCCTTTGACGAAGCCGCCATCTACGCCCGGCAACTGTCGGCCGAGAAAGGCTATACCTTCATTCATCCCTACGATGACCTGGATGTGATTGCCGGACAAGGCACTGTCGGCCTGGAAATCTTGCGCCAGCACGCCGGTCCGATTGACGCCATGTTCATCCCGGTGGGCGGCGGCGGCCTGATGGCCGGGATCGCCGCCTATGTGAAATACCTGCGCCCGGATATCCGCATCATTGCCGTGGAACCGGAAGACGCTGCCTGCCTCGACGCCGCCATGAAAGCGGGCGAACGGGTGATCCTGCCGCAGGTCGGGCTGTTCGCCGACGGCGTTGCCGTGGCGCAGATCGGGGTGGAAACCTTCAAGGTAGCGCAGCAATGCGTCGATGAGGTCATCACCTGCACCACCGATGAAATCTGCGCCGCCATCAAGGATATCTTCGAATACAGCCGCAGCATCGCCGAACCGGCAGGCGCACTGTCACTGGCGGGACTGAAGAAGTACGTGCAGAAACATGGCGTGGAAGGCCAGACGCTGATTGCGATCGACTCCGGCGCGAACATGAACTTCGACCGGTTGCGCCATATTTCCGAGCGAACGGAGCTGGGCGAAAAGCGCGAGGCCATCTTTGCGGTGACCATTCCCGAGAAAGCGGGCGCGTTCAAGACCTTTTGCCAGACGCTGGGCAAGCGCAACATCACCGAGTTCAACTACCGCTACGCTGACCACAGCGACGCCCATGTCTTTGTCGGCATCCAGTTACGCGGCGGCGACGCCGAACGGCAGGAACTGCGCGACACGCTGGAGAAAAAGGGCTATCGCGTGCTGGACCTGTCGGATGACGAAATGGCCAAGCTGCACATCCGCCATCTGGTCGGCGGTCATGCCGGACTTTCGGACGAGCACCTTTACCGATTTGAGTTCCCGGAGCGTCCCGGCGCGCTGCTCAATTTCCTGTCACGGCTGGGCGGGCACAACATTTCGCTGTTCCACTACCGAAATCACGGCGATGCCTTCGGGCGTGTGCTGGTGGGGATGCAGGTGGGGAAAAAGACCAAGGCCGATCTGGTGGCCTCGCTGGATGCGGTGGGTTATCCATGGTCGGAAGAGACCGGCAACCCCGCCTATCAACTGTTCTTGCGGTAAGGTTAACGGCTCCGGGCCGGGCGCCCGGAGCCATTAGGCTCAGTTCACCATCACCCGCGCCATGACGCACTTCAGGTAGGCCGTTTCCGTAATCGCCGGGTTCACCGGATGGTCCGGCCCCTGCCCGCCCTGATACACCACCTGCGCCAGACGGTCGATATGACGGCTGGCCGCGCGCATCACATCCACCAGTTCATGCTGGCCCAGATGCATGGAGCACGAGCCCGAAACCAACAGGCCGTCGCGGGTCAGCAGGCGCATCGCCAGCTCGTTGATGCGCCGGTAGGCTTGCAGGCCGACGCCATGATCCTTGCGCTTCTGGATGAAGGCTGGTGGATCGAGGATGATCACATCAAAATGTTCGCCCTGCTCTTTCAGCTCCGCCAACACCTGAAAGGCATCCCCCTGGAAGGTGCCGACTTTTTCCGCAACATCGTTCAGCGCGGCGTTCTTCTCGACATAATCCAGCGCGAACTCGGAAGCATCGACACAAACCACTTCACTGGCCCCGAACACCGCCGCCTGCACGCCCCAGCTGCCCGCGTAGGAAAACACGTCCAGCACGCGCTTGCCTTCCACCAGCCCCTTCAGGCGGGCGCGGTTTTCGCGATGATCGAAGAACCAACCGGTCTTCTGCCCCTCATGCACCGGTGCCATGAATTTCACACCGTTTTCCAGCAATTCCACTTCTTGAGGCACATCGCCTGAAGCCACCGCGACATAGCTTTCCAACCCTTCCGCTACGCGCGCCTTGCCGTCGTTGCGGAACAGGATGCCTTTGGGCGACAGCACTTTTTCCAGCGCGGCCACCACCTCCTCCTTCACCAGATCCATTCCGGCGGAGTTGATCTGCACCACCAGATAATCGCCGAAGCGATCCACCACCAGACCGGGCAGGAAGTCGCTGTCACCGTAGACCAGACGGTAGAAGGGGTCAGCGTAGAAACGTTCACGCAGGCTGAGCGCCTGCTGGATGCGGTGCACCAGCAGCGACTTGTTCAGCGGATGTTTGACGTCGCGGCTGACCAGCCTTGCACAGATCAGCGAATTGGGCTGCGCCGTGGCAATGCCCAGCACCTTGCCGGAAAAGTCCTCAATCAGCACCTGCTCGCCGGGGGTCAGCGTCTTCAGGGGGGTGACTGCGGTATCGACTTCGTTGGAATAGATCCAGAGGTGCCCTTCGCGCAGGCGGCGTTCTTCGTGTTTTTTCAGTCGCAGGGTATTCATGGTGACTCCAGATAAAAGCAAAGGGCGCAACTTCCGCCGCGCCCTTGCCTTGGGGAAAACGTTGACGCTTAGCCGTTGACCGGACGATACACCAGATCCAGTTCCCGTGCGGCGCGGACATCATCCAGACGACGCACCGGCATGGTGTGCGGCGCGCCCTTGACCAGTTCCGGCTCGGTGCGGGCTTCTTCCAGAATCTTCACCAGCGCGGCGATGAAGCCGTCCAGCTCGTCCGGCGCTTCGGTTTCGGTCGGCTCGATCAGGAAGCATTCCGGCACCAGCAGCGGGAAGTAGGTGGTCGGGGCATGGTAGCCGTAGTCCAGCAGACGCTTGGCGATATCCATCGCCGACACGCCCAGGGTCTTGGCTTCCTTGGCGAAGGTGATGATGAACTCGTGCGAACCGCGACGCTCCGGGTAAGCCAGCTGGAAACCGGCGGCTTCGAGGCGCTTCATCATGTAATTGGCGTTCAGCGTCGAATATTCGCCGACACGGTGCAGGCCTTCGCGGCCCAGCACCAGCGCGTAGAAGTAGGCGCGCAGCAGCACCCCGGCGTTGCCCATGAAGGCATGCAGGTGGCCGATGCTGTGCGGCAGGTCGTTATGATCCAGCCAGCGGTACCGGCCGTCATCTTCCTTACCGACAATCGGCGTCGGCAGGAACGGCAGCAGGCGTTCGCCGACACCGACCGGACCCGCGCCCGGACCGCCGCCGCCGTGTGGGGTGGCGAAGGTCTTGTGCAGGTTCATGTGCAACACGTCGAAGCCCATGTCACCGGGACGCACCTTGCCGAGAATGGCGTTGAGGTTGGCGCCATCGTAGTACAGCAGGCCGCCCGCCTCGTGGACAATCAGGGCGATCTGGTCGATCTGCTGGTCGAAGACGCCGCAGGTCGAAGGGTTGGTCATCATCAGACCGGCGGTTTGCGGACCGACGGCGGCTTTCAGCGCTTCCAGATCGACGTCGCCGTTGGCCATCACCGGGATTTCACGCACGGTGTAGCCGCACATCACCGCCGTGGCGGGATTGGTGCCATGGGCGGTCGAGGGAATCAGCATCTCGGTGCGGGCCAGATCGTTGCGCGACAAGTGGTAGGCGCGGATCATCGCCACGCCGGCGAACTCGCCCTGCGCGCCGGCGGCGGGTGTCAGCGACACGCCCTTCATGCCGGTCACTTCCTTCAGCACTTCCTGGAGGTCGTACATGCAAGCCAGGAAACCCTGCGAGTGCGACGCCGGGGCCAGCGGGTGACGGCCGAGGAAACCGGGCATCATCGCCGCCTTGTGTGCGCCGCGCGGGTTGTACTTCATGGTGCAGGAACCCAGCGGATAGAACTGGGTGTCGATGCTGAAATTCTTGCGCGACAGGTTGGTGTAATGACGCACCACCTGCATTTCGGAAGCTTGCGGCAGCAGCGCGGGCTGCTTGCGACGCAGGTTGGCGGGCAGCGCCACGGCGTCCTGACGGACCACGGGGGCTTGGGCAGTGGCGCGGCGACCGGGTTCGGAACGTTCAAAAATCAGGGTCATGGTCTTACTCCGCACGGGCCAGGGCAGTTTCAAGAACCTGCACATACTTCTGCAGGTCAGCGGCGTTCTTGGTTTCGGTGGCGCACACCAGCAGGGCGTTGCCCAGCTCCGGGTAATACGGCGACAGGTCCAGACCGCCCAGCACGCCCTGATCGGCCATCGCCGCCAGCACCCCGGCGGCGGGCTTGGGCAGGCTCAGCACGCTTTCATGGAAAGTCGCCCCGGCGAAGGGACGGCCGACTCCGGCAACACCAGTCGCCTGCTGCGCCAGCGCCTGCAGGTTGTTGTGGCTGGCCAGCGCCACGCGCTCGATGCCTTCCGAGCCCATCAGGCTGAGGTAGATGGTGGCGGCGGTCATCGCCAGACCCTGGTTGGTACAGATATTCGAGGTCGCCTTGGCGCGACGGATGTGCTGCTCGCGAGCCTGCAGCGTCAGCACGAAACCGGGCTTGCCTTCCAGATCGACGGTGCGGCCGATGATGCGGCCCGGCATCTGGCGCACATGCTCCTGCTTGCAGCAGAGGAACCCGACATACGGGCCGCCGGAGGACAGCGGAATGCCGAAGGGTTGGCCTTCGCCGACCACGATATCCGCCCCGTTCTCGCCCCATTCACCGGGCGGGGTGAGGATGGACAACGCCATGGGATTGACAACGGCAATCGTCAGCACCTTGTTGGCTTCCGCCCAGCGCGTCAGCGCGTCCACATCTTCCAGCACACCAAAGAAGTTGGGGAAGGGAATCACCAGCGCGGTGAAATCCTGGCCTTCGTAGGCTTGCAGGCTGGCGGGATCGATCTTACCTTCCTTGCGGTCATAATCCAGCTCGACCAGTTCGATGCCCTGCATCTCGACGATGGCCTTCACTGCTTCGCGGTACAGCGGCGACACGGTGCGCGGCATCAGGATGCGGCGGCTCTTCGACTTGCGGTGGGCGCGAACGGCCATCAGCGCCGCTTCGGCCAGACCGGACGCGCCGTCATAAACGGAGGCGTTGCTCACGTCCATGCCGGTCAGATGCGCCATCATGCTCTGGAATTCGTAGATCACCTGCAGGGTGCCCTGCGAGGCCTCGGCCTGATACGGCGTGTAGGCGGTCATGAACTCGCCGCGCCCCACCACTTCCCAAACAGCGGCCGGAATGTGGTGCTCATACGCGCCCGCGCCCAGGAAGCACAGCGCACCGGCGTCCTGGTTGCTGCGATCCGTCATCCGTCGCAGCGCATCCATTTCGCTCAGGCCATCGGGGATGGCGTTCAGGGGCTGGCAGCGCAAGTGGGCCGGAATCTCGTCGAAGAGATCATCCAGTCGGCTGGCGCCGATGGACTGGAGCATGGCGCTCACATCGGCTTCGGTATGGGGAATGAAGGGCATGGACAGGCTCGTATAAGCTGGGGGAATCTGAAATCCCCTCCC
>DASUIL010000197.1:0-7972 GCA_036273075.1 Fluviicoccus sp.
GACCACCGGCCTCCGCGGCGAGCTGGCGCGAACCGCGCGCACCGTCCTCTGGATCGTCGCGGGGCTCGCGGGGTTCGCGATGCTGGCGATGATCTTCCTCGTGGATCGGCTCGTGGGCGACCCGCCGTGGAAGGCGCCGTAGCGACGGGACGAGGAGCGCCGGCCCCATCCAGGGCCCCCAGGACGCATCCGGCGCTCGCCCCGATCGGTCGATTCCACCGTCGATCCGGGAGCTTGGCGTGCACCCCGCGGCCGCACTTCCCGGCGCACCCGCTTTCTGCTTTGCTCCGCCGCCGACCCCTCCCCCATGAGCCACGACGTCCATCGCGCCCCCCCCAGTGGAAAGGCGCTCCTCACCCTCTCGCTCGGCGCCCTCGGCGTCGTCTACGGCGACATCGGGACGAGCCCGCTCTACGCGCTCAAGGAGTGCTTCAGCGGGACGCACGCGGTCTTCGTGTCGCCGGAGAACGTCCTCGGCATCCTCTCGCTCATCTTCTGGGCGATCGCCTTCGTGGTGACGTTCAAGTACCTCCTGCTCGTCATGCGCGCCGACAACAACGGCGAGGGCGGGATCATGGCCCTGCTGGCGCTGAGCCTGCGCAACAAGGAGTTGCCGGTCTGGCAGCGCCGGCTGCTGATCGCCATCGGACTGTTCGGGGCGGCCCTGTTTTTCGGTGACGGCATCATTACCCCCGCGATCTCGGTCCTGTCCGCGGTGGAAGGCATGAACGTGGTGGCCCCGGGGCTGCAGAACTATGTCATTCCGATCACGATCAGCGTGCTGGTCACCCTGTTCATGATCCAGCGGCAGGGCACGGGTTCCGTCGGAAAACTGTTTGGCCCCGTCATGCTGATATGGTTCGCCACGCTGGGCGCGCTGGGTGTCTACAACATTCTTCATCACCCCGAAGTTCTTTACCTGGTCAATCCGGTCTGGGCGCTCACTTTCGTCAGCGACCATCCACTGATTTCCTTCATCACGCTGGGCGCGGTGGTGCTGACCGTCACCGGCGGCGAGGCGCTCTATGCCGATATGGGCCACTTCGGGCGAAAGCCGATCCGCTACGCCTGGTTTGCCATTGTCTTCCCGGCGCTGATCCTCAATTACGCCGGTCAGGGGGCGTTGCTGCTGGTCAGCCCCGACGCCATCAATAACCCGTTCTACCAACTGGCGCCGGACAACATCCTGATCCCGCTGATCGTGCTGGCCACCGCCGCGACCGTCATCGCATCCCAGGCTGTCATTTCCGGCGTGTTCTCGATCGCGCGCCAGGCCGTGCAGCTGGGCTACCTCCCCCGCTTTGACATCCAGCACACTTCCGCGAAGGAAATCGGCCAGATCTACATTCCTTTCCTGAACTGGCTGCTGCTGGGCTCGATCATCATCCTGGTGATCAGCTTCAAGTCTTCCAGCAACCTGGCGTCCGCCTACGGCATCGCCGTCACCATGACCATGATTTGCGACACCCTGCTGGCCGCCTTTGTCGCTGTGACGGTCTGGGGCTGGTCGCCCTGGCTGGCCGGACTGATCGCCATTCCGTTCCTGACCGCCGATTTCGCCTTCTTCGGCGCAACCTCGCTGAAAATCCTGCAAGGCGGCTGGTTCCCGCTGACACTGGGCGCCACCGCGTTCACCATCATGATGACCTGGAAGCGCGGACGTGAAATCCTGTTCGAAAAGCTGAACAATGAAACCATGCCGTTGAACCTCTTCGTCAACAGCATCGCCTCCGGTCCGATCCAGGAAATTGAAGGCACAGCCGTCTTCATGACCGGCAGCCACCAGTACGTACCGCACGCCCTGCTACACAATATGAAACACAATAAAATCCTGCACAGTCGCAACGTACTCTTGACTCTGCGCACCAAAGATATTCCATTTGTAGAAGACCAACATCGCCTCAAGGTCGAGCAGATTTCCCGCAATTTCTGGCTGATCACCGGCGATTACGGGTTCAAGGAGCAGCCGGATGTGCCGTTGCTGCTGTCGCAATGCCAGCCCTTCGGACTGGAATTCGACATGATGGACACCAGCTTCTTCCTCTCGCGCGAACGGCTGATTCCGCGCGTTGAGGGCGGAATGGCTCCCTGGAGGGAGATGTTATTTGTCGCCATGTCCCGGAATGCCGCTTCGGCCACGGACTTCTTCCAGATTCCGACCAACCGGGTTGTGGAGCTGGGCACCCAGATCGAACTTTGAAAAACCGGAAAGCCGGCCAGCGGCCTCATGCGTGGCCGGCTTCTTGACCGAATGATTCGGCAATGCCAGGGAATGAATGAAAACGGATAGGCGTCACTAAGCACATAGTCAAAACAAATAATAAGGAGCCGTCATGGCCACTGCCCAGAAAAACTTCACCAAGATCGGGATTTTCTACGATGGTAATTTTTTCCTGCACGTCAGCAACTATTACCAGTACTACCACACCCGCAAATCCCGCATCAGTATCTCCGGCCTGCATGACTTCATCCGCCATCGCGTGGCTACAGAAGAAAACACCGACGTCCGCTACTGCCATATTGTTGATGCCCATTATTTCCGCGGCCGCCTGCGCGCCCAGGACGCCGAGCAGCGCGACCTGCTGCTGAAGGAACGTCTCTTTGACGAAGTGCTGATGCGCGAGGGTGTCACCACGCATTATTTGCCGCTGGGGCCGGACGGTGAAAAGGGCATTGATGTCTGGCTGGCGCTGGAGGCCTACGAGCTCTCCATCTACAAACAGTTCGACGTGCTGGTGCTGGTGGCCTGCGACGGGGATTTCAGGCCACTGCTGCGCAAGCTGAACACGCTCGGGACACGCGTGATGCTGCTGGCCTGGGATTTTGAGTACACCGACCGCAACAACCTGCAAAAGCTGACCCGCACCGCCCAGGTGTTGCTGGACGAAGCCACCTATCCGGTGCTGATGCACCAGATTATCGACGACCGTTCGATGCGCAATGACGCGCAGATCAACAACCTCTTCCTTTATCCCAAGGAAGAACAGGGTATGTTCAGCGGCTTCGGCTTCGGCAGCAGCGGCAACGGCCACCACCACCATTCCCCGCCGGTTCCGGTTGTTCCGGTCGCGCCGCATGTCCCGAATCCCGACATCCGGAACGAGGGCGTGATCCAGAGTCTCAAGGAAGGCGGTTTCGGCTTCATTACTCCGGACGACAACATGGACAACGTGTTCTTCCACTTCAGCGAAGTCAAGAACCGCAATTTTGCTTCCCTGCATGTTGGCGACCGGGTCAGCTTCCTCCTTGGCCGCAACGACAAGGGCTTCTGCGCTACCCAGATCATGGTGGTAACGCCGGAGCAGGCCCCGGCGCTGCCCTTCATTCCCTACGAGGACAGCATCGAGGAATAAAATCCGCTGTCCGGCGAATCCCCTTCGTCCGGACAGTTCCCCTGTCCCGCAAGCCCCTTTAAACTATGGGGAATATCTTCCCGGGATGTCCTCATGAACAACGCCCTGATTTTTGACCCCGAACTTCTGCAACGTTACGATCTCTCGGGGCCGCGCTATACATCCTATCCGACCGCCGTGCAGTTCCATGAAGGGTTTGCCGAGGAAGACTATCGCGAGGCCATCGCGGCCTCCAACGGCTCGGCGCGGCCGCTTTCGTTGTATATCCACCTGCCCTTCTGCGGCACGGTCTGCTACTACTGTGCCTGCAACAAGATCATTACCGCCAATCGCAAGCGTGCTTCGCCCTATCTGGCCGACCTGCACCGGGAAATCGAACTGCAGGCCGAGCTGTTCACTCCCGGCCGTGAAGTCCGGCAACTGCACTGGGGCGGTGGCACGCCGACCTTCATCAGCGATGACGAGATGACCGCCCTGATGAACCAGTTGCGCGGCCAGTTCACCCTGCTCGATAACGACGAAGGCGATTATTCGATCGAGATCGACCCCCGCGAAGTCACGCCTGCCAAGATCGCCCACCTGCGCCGACTGGGCTTCAACCGCATGAGCTTCGGGGTTCAGGACTTTGACCCCAAGGTCCAGGAAGCGGTGAACCGTATCCAGTCGGTGCGGGAAACTTTCGATGCTGTCAATGCCGCTCGCGCCAACGGTTTCAAGTCCATCAACATCGACCTGATCTACGGCCTGCCCTTCCAGACCGTCGATAGCTTTGCCGTAACACTGGACAAGGTGCTGGAGCTGTCGCCGGATCGCCTGTCCGTCTTCAATTACGCACACATGCCGCACCTGTTCAAGGTCCAAAAGCAGATGGATGCCGACACCCTGCCCACCCCGGCGGTGAAGCTGGCGATCCTGCAATACGTCATTGAGAAACTGACCGCCGAAGGCTATGTCTATATCGGCATGGACCACTTCGCCAAACCGGACGACGAACTGGCGCTGGCGCAGGAACACGGCACCCTCTACCGCAACTTTCAGGGCTACAGCACACATGCCGGTTGCGACCTGGTGGCGATGGGCATTACCTCCATCGGCATGGTGGACGACACCTACAGCCAGAATGTGAAATCCCTGGAGGAATACCATGCGCTGGTCAGTGAAGGCCGACTGCCTGTCTATCGTGGCCTGAAGCTGAGCGAGGATGACAAGCTGCGGCGGGCCGTGATTACCGAGCTGATCTGCCATTTCTCCGTGGATATGGCAACGATGGGCCATGCCTGGGGTATCGACTTCCCGACATATTTCGCCGGAGAGCTGGCGCAATTGCAGGATATGGCCGCAGATGGATTGATCAGCCTCAACGACGGCCGCATCCAGGTCCTGCCGCGCGGCAGGTTGCTGATCCGGAATGTCTGCATGGTGTTTGACGCCTACCTGAAGGGGGCCGAGACGAAAAGGCGTTTTTCCCGGGTGATCTGACCAAGGGGGCGGTTGGCGGCGTCAAATGGCTTGTTTTCACAATGCTTTTCGTGAAAACTGCCTCCATGGAAGCCTCTTTTACCGGAAATAATAATGACCGTCGCCAAACCGAACCGCAACGATCCCTGCCCCTGCGGCAGTGGCCGCAAATACAAGCAATGCTGTCTCCTGAATGAATCCGCCGCCGCAGCCGGTCAGGCCGAACTGAACCGGCGGCGGCACAATCTGCCGGAACTGCTGAAGACCGCCAGAGCTCATCTGCATGACCGCCGGCTTGACGAGGCGGAAACCGCTTTTAATCAGGTTCTGGAGGCGGAACCCAAGCACATCGACGCCCTGTCCGGGCTCGCGGAAATCCAGCACATCCGCAAGGATTTCGAGGGCGCGGTCCGCCACTACCGCAAGGTGCTGCGCATCCAACCTTCGGCCGTCACGTACATTGACATCGGCAATGTCCTGATGGACGCGCGTCGTTATGCCGAAGCCGAGCAGCACTATCGGGAAGCCATCAGCCTGTATCCGCGCCTGGCCCTGGCCCACAGCAATCTGGGGGCGGTCATGGATGCCCAGGCCCGGTTCGGGGAAATGGAAATCTGCCTGGAAGAAGCCATCCGGCTGCAACCCAATCTGCTGATGGCGCATGACAACTTGCTGTTCTGCCTGTCCTACATGCCTGGCGACCATACCGGCAATTACCTGCAGGCCGCCCGACGCTATGGCGCCATCGTTTCCCGCCAGTCCACGCCGTATAAGGACTGGCCGGCCGGTTCCCCCGGTGACGGCAAGCCGCTGACGGTGGGGATCGTTTCGGGTGACTTGAGGAATCATCCGGTCGGCTATTTCGCGGAAGGGGTTCTGGCCAACCTGAATCCCGGCCAGATTCGCGTCAACGTTTACTATACCCGGCGCCAGGAAGATGAGATGAGTCAGCGCCTCAAGACAAATTGCGCTAGTTGGACAAACATTGCTGACATGTCCGATGCCGATGCGGCGCGTGTCATCCGTGACGATAAAGTGCATATCCTGATCGATCTGGCGGGACACTCCGCCTTCAACAGACTGGCTCTCTTCGCACTCAAACCCGCTCCAGTGGCCATCTCATGGCTGGGCTATTTTGCCTCGACAGGCCTGACGGCAATCGACTATGTACTCACCGACTCCGTCGCCGTGCCCCCGGGCGAGGAAGCGCAGTTTGTGGAGAAAGTCTACCCCTTGCCGGAAACCCGGCTGTGCTTCACACCGCCTCCGGCCGCGACAACCTTGCCGGTGACGGCCTTGCCGGCACTCCAACAGGGTCATGTCACCTTTGGCAGCTTCCAGCATCCGCGCAAGCTGAACACCGCCGTTCTGCAACTCTGGGCCAAGGTGCTTGATGCCATACCCGGAAGCCGCCTGCTGCTCAAGCACCCGGACTTTGCCTTCCCGGAATCCGCAGATATGCTGTTGGCGCGGATGGCGCAGCACGGCATAGCCGCTGACCGGATCATTCCCGAATCCGTTGGGGATTATGCGGATTACCTGCAGAGCTACCATCAGGTCGACCTGGTGCTGGACACCTTCCCCTTCCCGGGCGGCACCACCACCTGTGAAGCCCTGTGGATGGGCGTTCCCACGCTAACGCTGAAGGGACACTCCATGCTGTCCCGGCAGGGGGAAAGCCTGATGACCAATGCCGGTTTGAGCGACTGGATCGCGGACAACCCGGAGGACTATGTCAGCAAGGCTGTGGCGTTTACCCGAGACCTTTCCTCTCTGGCCGCCCTTCGTCAGGGACTGCGGGAACGGGTACAGCACTCACCGTTGATGGATGCTCCCCGTTTTGCCCGCCATCTGGAGGCGGCCCTGTCCGATATCTGGTCGCGCCGTTCCATCGGCTGACTTCCCGCCATAAAAAAACCCCGTCGCCTTGTGAGCGACGGGGTTGCTTGCCTTCGGTAAAAGGCGAGTTTTCTTACACTTACACGCGCTGGATGATCGTGGCGATGCCCTGACCCAGGCCGATACACATCGTAGCCAGGCCGAACTCGGCATCCTTCCATTCCATCACGTTCAGCAGCGTGGTGGTGATACGCGAGCCGGAGCAACCCAGCGGGTGGCCCAGAGCGATCGCGCCGCCGTTCAGGTTGACGAAGCCGTCAGCCTTGTCGAGGATCTTCAACCCCTTCATCACGGCCAGGCCTTGGGCGGCGAAGGCTTCGTTCAGCTCGGCGATCTGGATGTCATTGATCGACAGACCGGCGCGCTTCAGGGCCTTTTCCGTCGCCGGAACCGGACCCCAGCCCATGATGGCGGCGTCGCAGCCGGCCACGGCCATGCTGACGATTTTGGCGCGCGGCTTCAGACCCAGTTCGGCGGCCTTGGCAGCGGACATCACCAACATTGCGGATGCACCGTCGGACAGCGCGGAGGACGAACCGGCGGTGACCGTGCCGCCCTTGGGGTTGAAGGCGGGCTTCAGCGAGGCCAGCTGTTCCAGCGAGGCGTCCTGACGGATCACTTCGTCGATTTCGCACAGCACCTTGAAGCCGTTGGCGTCATGGCCTTCGATGCCGATCACTTCGTTCTTGAAACGGCCTTCAACGGTGGCTTCCCACGCCTTCTTGTGCGAACGCAGGGCGAACTCGTCCTGCATTTCACGGCTGATGCCGTTCATGGTGCCCAGCATTTCAGCTGTCAGGCCCATCATGTTGGAGGCCTTGGCGTAGTACTTGGATGCAGCCGGGTTCAGGTCAATGCCGTGCATCATGCCGACATGGCCCATGTGTTCCACGCCGCCGATGATGAAGACATCACCCTGACCGGTGGCGATCTGGGCGGCGGCGGTGTGCAGCGCCTGCATCGAGGAACCGCACAGACGGTTCACGGTCTGGCCGGGCACGGTGCGCGGCAGCTCGGCGAGCATGGCGATGTTACGGGCGATGTTCATGCCCTGTTCCATGGTCTGGTTGACGCAGCCCCAGATCACGTCTTCGATGTCGGCGGGGTTCAGGGCCGGGTTACGCACCAGCAGCGCCTTGACCAGCTCGGCGGACAGGGAGTCGGCGCGGACATTGCGGAACATGCCGTTGCGGGAGCGGCCCATGGCGCTACGCACGCCATCAACAATCACGACATCACGAGGATTCAGTGCCATTTTCATG
>DASUIL010000198.1:0-2425 GCA_036273075.1 Fluviicoccus sp.
CGAAGCCATCGTTCTGGAAAATTCCTGAGATAGAGGAGTCCCTCCATGGACGCCATGCAGATAAGTTTCGGGGTCGTGCTGCTGCTGATCCTGTTGGCGCTGGCCTTCGATTTCATGAACGGCTTCCACGATTCCGCCAACTCGATCGCCACGGTGGTTTCCACCGGGGTGCTGAAGCCGCAAACGGCCGTCTTGTTCGCCGCCTTTTTCAATTTCGTCGCGTACTTCGTTTTCCCGCTCAAGGTGGCGGCGACGATCGGCAAGGGAACGATTGATCCGTCCATTGTCGATCACTACGTGATATTCGGGGCGCTGGTCGGCGCCGTGGCGTGGAATTTCATTACCTGGTATTTCGGTATTCCTTCCAGTTCCTCGCACGCGCTGATCGGCGGATTGTGCGGAGCCGCCATCGCCAAGGCGGGTACGGGCGCGGTGATTTCCTCCGGTCTGATCAAGATTGTCACCTTTATCGTTGTGTCGCCGATGCTCGGCTTCCTGTTCGGTTCGCTATTGATGGTCCTGGTCGGCTGGCTTTTCTTCAAGACCAGCACCAAGAAGGTCGACAAGTATTTCCGCAAGTTGCAACTGGTGTCGGCGGCGCTGTACAGCCTGGGTCACGGCGGCAATGACGCACAGAAGACCGCCGGCATCATCTGGATGCTGCTGATTGCCGCTACGGCCTCCAGCGCCCATGTGCTGCCGCACTGGATGGAAGCCCGGCCTGACCATCTGCCGGGCTGGATCGTCATCATGTGCTACGTGACCATCGGTCTGGGCACCATGTTCGGCGGCTGGCGCATCGTCAAGACGATGGGCCAGAAGATCACCAAGCTGAAGCCGGTTGGCGGTTTCTGCGCCGAAACCGGCGGCGCTATCACGCTGTTCCTGGCGACCAGCATGGGTGTGCCGGTTTCGACCACGCATACCATTACCGGCGCCATTGTCGGCGTCGGCTCCACCAACCGCATGTCGGCGGTGCGTTGGGGAGTGGCGGGTAATATCGTTTGGGCGTGGATACTGACCATTCCGGCCAGCGCCGCCATTGCGGCGGCGGCCTGGTGGGTGGGCCGTTTTTTCCTCTGATCTCCAGTCGTTGGGGCATAAAAAAACCGGGGCATGCCCCGGTTTTTTTATGCCGCCATTCCGTCAGCCGCGAGAGCCGGAGGAGTGGAAGCGCGGCTTGCCGCCACCGGAGTTGCCGCCGCCCGCGCCCGGCTTGCGGGGAGCGGGCTTGCCGCCGCTGCCGCCTGGCTTGGCCGGGGCCGAACCGCGACCGCCGGGCTTGCCGCCCTGGGGATTGCGCGGGTTGCGCGGCGGCTGCGGCTTGCGCAGCGGTTCGGGCTTGGCGTTGGGGTCCGGTTCAAAGCCGGGGATGACGATGGATTGCAGCTTGCGCTTCATCAGGCGTTCGATATCGGCCAGCAGCTTGTGCTCGTCGACGCAGACCAGCGAGACGGCTTCACCGCTCATCCCGGCGCGGCCGGTGCGGCCGATGCGGTGTACATAATCTTCCGGGGTGTTCGGCAGCTCGTAGTTGACCACATGCGGCAGGGCGTCGATGTCGATGCCGCGCGCGGCGATATCGGTGGCGACCAGCACCCGCAGCCGTCCGGCCTTGAACTCGCCCAGCGCCTTTTCCCTCGCGGACTGGCTCTTGTTGCCGTGAATCGCCATCGCCGGGATACCGGCGTCGCCCAACTGGTCGGCCAGCCGGTTGGCGCCGTGCTTGGTGCGGGTGAAGACCAGCACCTGCGTCCACTTGCCGTCCTTGATCAGTTTTTCCAGCATCGGCCGCTTCTTGTCGCGATCGACCGGATGCACCACCTGCGCCACCAGTTCGGTGGGCGTGTTGCGCTTGGCGACTTCGATGCTGACCGGGTTTTTCAGGATGCCATTGGCCAGCTCGCGGATTTCATCGGAGAAGGTGGCCGAGAACAGCAGGTTCTGGCGTTGGGCGGGCAGCAGCGGCAGGATGCGCCGGATGTCGCGGATGAAGCCCATGTCCAGCATGCGGTCGGCTTCGTCCAGCACCAGCGTTTCTACGCCGCTGAGGTCGATGGTCTTCTGGCCGACATGGTCCAGCAGGCGGCCCGGAGTCGCCACCAGGATATCCACGCGGCGGTTGAGGCGCTGGATCTGCGGATTGATGTTGACGCCGCCAAACATCACCATCGACTTGATATCGAGGTGCTTGCTGTATTCGCGGACGCTTTCTTCCACCTGCGCCGCCAGTTCGCGGGTCGGGGTCAGGATCAGCACGCGGATCTTGGCCTTGTGGTTGACGCGCGAGAAATCGATCAATGACAGCCGCTGCAAAATCGGCAGGGTGAAACCGGCGGTCTTGCCGGTGCCGGTCTGGGCGGCGGCCAGCAAGTCTTGCCCGCTGAGAACGGCGGGAATGGCCTGGGCCTGAATGGGGGTGGGT
>DASUIL010000199.1:0-4174 GCA_036273075.1 Fluviicoccus sp.
TACCGCCAACGACAATACCTTTACCCATCAGGTGCTGGATGACTGGAGCGCCGCGCTGGATCTCGTGACCCGCTCCGAAGGCAATGCCGCGCTGGTCATCGGCAGCTCCAGCCCGAAAACCTTCTCCACCGGTATCAACCTCGGCTGGATATCCAGCCAGCCAACGGTGGAAATCGAACATTTCCTGCGTCGTTTTGATGAGTTGTTCCTGCGTGTGGCGACGTTGAACCTGCCGACCATCGCCGAGATCAACGGCAATTGCTATGCCGGCGGTGCCATTCTCGCCGCTGCCTGTGACTTCCGCCTGATGCGCGCCGATCGCGGCCGCTTCTGTTACACCGAGGTGAAAATCCGCCTGCCCTTTACTCCTGCGATGTTGGAAGTGGTGCGTCTGCTGCCGAACACCCAGGCGATGTTCGAGCTGTCCGTCACGGCGGATGCCTGGGGCGGGGAATTGTGCGCGGCGCGCGGCGTGGTGGATGCGGCGGTATCGGCGGATGATCTGCCGCTGCTGGCCCAGGAACGCGCAATCCAGTTGGCGACCAAGGATCGCGCCACGTATACCGCCATCAAGCGCGGCATCCGTGACCGGGTGAACCAGCTAGCGGTGGAACGTGGCCTCAGTGAACCTGCCCAGCTAGGCCTGCAGCCGGGTGTGAATCCCTTTGCCCGATAAGCGTTGATGCATAAAAAAAGCCCGTCATCGTACGGGCTTTTTTTATTGGTTCGAACCGTGACGGATAGTCCGGATTAAAGGTCAGGCTGTCGTGTTGTCCTTCACCGCCAACAGCGCGGCAGCCTGCACGGCACTAAGAATCTCGTCCTGTGTTTCCGGATTCAGCACTGCGCGCGCCAGGATCACCCCCCCCACCGCTTGGGCTAACACCGCCCATGCTTGAGTGCGGTCGGTGGTGACTGGCTCCAGCGTATCCGCCAGTTGCTTGAGCAGTTCTTCAAAGCGCCGGCGGGTAGCGTCATCGGCGCGGGCGATTTCCGGCCCCAGGGCGGGAATCGGGCAACCCTCCTCCGGGTGCGCGGCATGTCGGGGGCTGAGATACCAACCCAACACCCGCTGCAATTCCCGACCGCTTTTGCCGGAGAAGGCTTCCAGCGTGCGGGACAGTTCGTGATCAACAATGGCATTCAGCAACTCGGCCTTGGATTTGAACTGGCTATAGAAAGCGCCGGTGGTGACCCCGGCAGCCGCTGTGAGCGCATCCATGCCGGTATTGTTGAACCCTTCCTTTTTGGCCAATGCACCGCCGGCCTCGATCAGTCTGGCGCGGGCAGCCGCTTTGTACTCGGGAGGATATCGCATGGTTGGTCTTCGGTCCGGAGCGGATTGGTTGAGGAGTATTATAGAATAACTTTCGTTATGATAACGGATGCTGTCGATCAGGATGGCAGTGTTGGCACGCACGGCAAAAATTTGGCTGGTTGCCGGCTTTGTGGGATTTTTTGTGGGTAGGAATTAGAGGCATAAAAAACCCATGAATAATCATGGGTCTTTTTATCAAACTGGCGGAGAGGGAGGGATTCGAACCCTCGGTAGACTTGCGCCTACGCCTGATTTCGAGTCAGGTACATTCAACCGCTCTGCCACCTCTCCGGAAGCGCGCACGATACCCGTTTTGAAGCGGCCGTTCAAGCCCTGAAAGCGGGTTAGCTCAAGGCTTGTACGATCTCAGGCGTCGAAGTTGATACCTAGGCGATGGCCGACTTCCTCATAGGCCTCAACCACATCGCCCAAGCCCTGACGGAAGCGGTCTTTGTCCAGCTTCTTGCGGGTATCCTTGTCCCACAGGCGGCAGCCGTCCGGCGAGAACTCGTCACCCAGCACCACCTCACCGTGGAACAGGCCGAACTCCAGCTTGAAATCGACCAGCAGCATGTTGCCGGTGGCAAACAGGCCCTTCAGCACATCGTTGACCTGGAAGGACAACTCCTTCATCCGCGCCAGCTGCGCCTCGGTGGCCCAGCCGAAGGACTTGACATGGGATTCGTTGACCATCGGGTCACCCAGCGCATCATTCTTCAGGAACAGCTCGAACGTGGGCGGATTCAGTTCCAGACCCTCGGTAACGCCCAAGCGGCGAACCAGGCTGCCTGCCGCGAAATTGCGCACCACGCATTCCACCGGAATCATGGTCATGCGCTTCACCAGCACTTCCGTCGGTGACAGCAGACGCTCGAAGTGGGAGGCAATCCCGGCTTCAGCCAGTTTGCCCATGATGAACGCGTTAAAGATATTGTTGACGCGGCCCTTGCGCGCCAGCTGCTCAACCTTCTTGCCGTCAAAGGCGGAGGTGTCGTCGCGGAAGACCAGGACGAGATAATCGGGATTGTCAGTGGCGTAGACCGACTTGGCCTTGCCCGTGTAAAGCAGTTCTCTTTTTTCCATAATGACAGTTCTCAGTCAGGAAGGTTGTGCTCGGAACCGGCCGCTCAAGCGGGCCAATTCTCCAGGAGCCGGGCGAAAAGCTGCTTGGCCGTATCGGCGTCGGCAACCGTTTCTTCGTTGATTTGCAGGAAAAGCACCGTGGTGCCTGCGGTACGGGTCATCTTGAGCTGTAGCTCCGGCGCCTTGCCCTCAGCCGGCAGCTTGATGAAATAGATGCCCAGACTGCGGTTGCGGTCATCGACACGGATCTTGCTGTTTTCAAGGGCGCGGCCCAAGTGGTCCCAGACCTGATCTTCATTGCCCTCCGCTTGCAAAACCGGCGTGCCGTTACCATCGATGACGACTCGGGGCTTGGCGGCGGCGCCGGTAGAAACCGGCGCAACGGGCGTGTTCATCTCGGCCAGCGGCGCAGGTGCAGGGATGGCGAACTTGGTCTTGCGGCCTTCACCCTCGGTCAGCGTCAATTCGCGTTTGGCGGGCGGCAATTCGGGAATGACGTAAAGCGGCTGGATTCCCGCCGCAGTCTTGCCCTCGGGCAGGACCAGCGGCTTCAGGTTAGCCGCCTGACGATAATCAAGCGAGTGGTCGGGCAGGATGCCGCAACCGCTCAGGCTCAGGCCGCCGATTACGGCCAAGGCGCGAAGACGGATCATCAAACCAGACCCGCCTGTTGCAACGCTTCGCGCACTACCGGCTGTGATGATTCCGACAGCCATGTCAACGGCAGGCGGATGCCGTCCTTGATAAGACCCAATTGTTGCAGCGCCCACTTGACCGGAATCGGGTTTGATTCAATGAAAAGATGCTGGTGCAGGCCTTGCACGCGTTCGTTCAGCTGCCGCGCCAACTCGCCGTTGCCGTCCAGCGCGGCTTCGCAAATGGCGCTCATCAGCTTGGGGGCGACATTGGCGGTTACGGAGATGTTGCCGCGCGCGCCCATCAGGATCAGTTCCCACGCGGTGGCATCATCGCCGGAGTAGACCGCCATGCGGCTGCCGACCAGGCTGATCAGTTCGCGGCCGCGCTCCAGGTTGCCGGTGGCATCCTTGATACCGGCGATGTTCGGGATTCCCGCCAGCCGGGCGACCGTGGCGTTACTCATGTCCACGCCGGTGCGGCCGGGCACGTTGTAGAGAATCTGTGGGATTGCGACCGCTTCGGCAATGGCGCGATAGTGGCGGTACAGCCCTTCCTGGGTCGGCTTGTTGTAGTAAGGCGTGACCAGCAGGCAGGCATCCGCGCCCAGATCCTTGGCGGCCTGGGTCAGTTCGATGGCTTCACGGGTTGAATTGGCGCCGGTGCCGGCAATGACCGGAATGCGGCCACCGGCGGTCTCGACCACGGACCGGACTACCGCGCAATGCTCGTCAACATCCAGGGTGGCGGATTCGCCGGTGGTGCCGACAGCGACGATCGCGTGGGTGCCTTCGGCAATGTGCCATTCCACCAGCGACTTGAGGGCAGGCCAGTCAATCGAGCCGTCGGGCTGCATGGGAGTGACAAGCGCCACAAGACTGCCGGTAATCATGCCGATTCTCCACTATCACGAAAAGCGATAATGGTAGCCGCAGGTTCGCCGGAAAAACAAGAAAAACCGTCTGTCCCGAGCGCGGCGGCTACAACAAATCACGAAAAACAAAAAGCCGACTTAATAAAGTCGGCTTCGGAAAATCTGGAGCGGGAAACGAGACTCGAACTCGCGACCCCGACCTTGGCAAGGTCGTGCTCTACCAACTGAGCTATTCCCGCGTCATCAGGCCGCCTATTCTAGAC
>DASUIL010000200.1:0-7513 GCA_036273075.1 Fluviicoccus sp.
ATCGCCAGCCTGCGCATCGACCCGCAAGGCAAGGCGCACGGCCAGCAACTGCTCGACATGCCGGTGAAGATTCCGGCGGAACTGCTCTGATTAAGGACCGATGACCATGATGCAATACAACTCCCTCTTCAAGCCCGACGCCTTCGCCGACAAGGTTATCCTGGTCACCGGCGGCGGCTCCGGCATTGGCCGCTGCACCGCGCATGAATTGGCGGCGCTGGGCGCGCAGGTGGTGATTACCGGCCGCAAGGCCGAGAAGCTGGCCTCGGTAGAAGATGAAATCATCCAGGACGGCGGTCTGATCCGGACGATGGTCTGCGACATCCGCAACGAAGATCAGGTCAAGGAGACCATTGCCACCGTACTGAAGGAATACGGGCGTCTCGACGGCCTTGTCAACAACGCCGGGGGGCAATTCCCCTCGCCGCTGGCCAGCATTTCCACCAACGGTTTCGACGCGGTGATCCGCAACAACCTGCACGGCACATTCCTGATGATGCGCGAAGCGTACAACCAGTGGATGAAGGATCACGGCGGCAGCATCGTCAACATGACCGCTGACATGTGGGGCGGCATGCCGAACATGGGCCATTCCGGGGCCGCGCGCGCCGGGGTGGACAACCTGACCAAGACCGCCGCCGTCGAATGGGGTGTGAGCGGTGTGCGCGTGAATGCCGTGGCGCCGGGCTGGATCATCTCTTCCGGCATGGACACCTACCGCGGCGACTTCGCCAAATTCATCATTCCCAAACTGGCCAGCAACGTGCCGCTGAAGCGCATGGGTACCGAATCGGAAGTCTCCAGCGTCATCTGTTTCCTGCTGTCGGAAGCGGCGGCCTATGTCTCGGGCATGACGATCCGCATTGACGGCGCATCCTCCCTCGGCACCCGGATCTACGATCTGGCGGATCATGAAAACTCCGAACCCTATAACGGATTCCACCGCGCCTACCTTCCCGACATTTTCAAGAAGGGTGAGTAATCATGCCGATCATTGAGCTGGATCACGACCGCAACAGCGCCGACTTTCAGGCCAACCGCGCGGCCATGCAGGAACAGATCGAGGCGGTGAACGCCATCAAGCAGAAAGTGCTGGAACGCTCGATGCAGGAAAAGCCGAAGTTCGCCAAGCGCGGCAAGATGCTGCCGCACGAGCGGGTACAGCACCTGCTCGACGCCGGTTCGCCCTTCGTGGAGCTGTGCGGTCTGGCGGGCTACATGATGCACGACGACAAGGACGGTACCGAGGCCGGCGGCAACATGATTTCCGGCATCGGGCTGGTCAACGGCGTGCGCTGCCTGGTCAGCGCCAGCAATTCGGCAATCAAGGGCGGCACCATTTCCCCCAGCGGCCTGCGCAAGACGCTGCGCCTGCAACAGATTGCCGCGCAGAACAAGCTGCCCATCGTCAGTCTGTCCGAGAGCGGCGGCGCCAACCTGAACCATGCGGCGGAAATCTTCGTCGAAGGCGCGCGTACTTTCGCCAATCAGGCCCGGCTGTCGGCCATGGGTCTGCCGCAAGTGACCGTGGTGCATGGCAATGCGACGGCGGGCGGCGCGTATCAGCCCGGCCTGTCCGACTACATGATCGTGGTGCGCGGCAAGACCGAAATGTTCCTGGCCGGCCCTCCCCTGTTGAAGGCGGCAACCGGTGAAGTAGCCTCGGAAGAAGATCTGGGCGGCGCGGCGATGCACGCGCAGGTGGCGGGCACGGCGGAATATCTGGCCGAAAATGACGCCGACGGCATCCGTCAGGCGCGCGACATCGTGGCGATGCTGGGCTGGGACAAGGCATCAACCGCCGAGAACTTTGCCGAGCCGCGTTATCCGGCCGACGACATCCTCGGCCTGATTCCCTGCGACCTGCGCAAGCCTTATGACGTGCGCAGTGTCATCGCCTGCTTGGTCGACAATTCCGATTTCCTCGACTTCAAGACCGAATTCGACAACCAGACCGTCTGCGGCTGGGCCAAAGTTGGCGGCGTCACCATCGGTATCATCGGCAATAATGGCCCGATCACCCCGCAAGGTGCCGCCAAAGCCTCGCAATTCATCCAGCTGTGCGACCAGACCAACCGGCCGCTGCTGTTCCTGCACAACACCACCGGCTTCATGGTCGGCACCGAGTCAGAACAGAACGGCGTGATCAAACATGGCTCGAAGATGATCCAGGCCGTGGCGAATGCCCGCGTGCCGAAGCTGTCGATCGTCATCGGCGGCAGCTACGGCGCGGGTAACTACGCCATGTGCGGGCGCGGGCTGGATCCGCACTTCATCTTCTCCTGGCCGAACTCGAAGACCGCCGTCATGGGCGGCGCGCAGGCGGGCAAGGTGCTGCGCATCGTCACCGAAGCCAAGCAGACGAAGATGGGCATCACGCCTGATCCGAACGTGCTCGACTTTTTGGAAAAGAGCACGGCGGCGAAGCTGGAAGGGCAATCCACCGCCCTGTTCAATACCGCCAGCCTGTTTGACGACGGCATCATCGATCCGCGCGACACCCGCAAGCTGCTGGTCTTCCTGCTGCAAACCATCCGCGAAGCGGCGCAGCGCGACCTGAAAACCAATACCTATGGCGTGGCCCGCTTCTAAGCGGCCAGTCAATCAGACGAATACTCAGAGGACACCACCATGAAGCTGACTCCTGAACACGAAGCCCTCCGCCGCACTGCCCGCCAGTTCGTTGAAAAGGAACTGAACCCGAACATCGACGCCTGGGAAGAAGAAGGCATTTTCCCCGCCCATGAAGTCTTCAAGAAGATGGGCGACCTCGGCCTGCTCGGTATCTGCAAGCCGGAAGAAAACGGCGGTCTCGGCCTCGACTACTCCTACAACATGGTGGTGGTGGAAGAGCTGGGCCGCATCGCCTGCGGCGGCGTGCCGATGGCCATCGGCGTGCAGACCGACATGGCCACGCCCGCCCTCGCCCGCTTCGGCTCCAAGGAACTGCGTGACGAGTTCCTGACCCCCGCCATTGCCGGCGACTATGTCGCCTCGATCGCCGTCTCCGAGCCGCATGCCGGTTCCGACGTCGCCGCGATCAAGACCACCGCCCGCAAGGACGGCGACGACTACGTGATTTCCGGCACCAAGATGTGGATCACCAACTCCACGCAGTCCGACTTCCTCTGCTTGCTGGCCAACACCAGCGACGGCAAGCCGCACCTGAACAAGTCGCTGATCGTGGTGCCGACCAAGAGCAAGGGCATTTCCTTCTCGAAGAAGCTGAACAAGCTGGGCATGCGCTCCTCCGACACCGCGCAGATCTTCCTCGACGAAGTGCGCGTGCCGCAGCGTTATGTGATCGGCGCGGAAGGCATGGGCTTCACCATGCAGATGATGCAGTTCCAGGAAGAACGCATGTACGGCGCCGCCAATGCCTTGGGCGGCATGGAAGCCTGCATCGAGCAGACGATTGAATACTGCCGCACCCGCACCACCTTCGGCCAGCCGCTGATCGACAACCAGGCCATCCATTTCCGCATGGCCGAACTGCAGACCGAAGTCGAACTGCTGCGCGCCCTGGTGTGGAAGGCTTGCGAAGCCCATATCGGCGGCGGCGACCCGATGGAAGTGACCCGTCTGGCCTCGATGGCGAAGCTGAAGGCCGGGCGCCTGATGCGCGAAGTCACCGATTCCTGCCTGCAGTACTGGGGCGGTCAGGGCTTCATGTGGGACAACCCCATCGCACGTGCCTACCGCGACGGCCGGCTGATCTCCATCGGCGGCGGCGCGGACGAAATCATGCTGGGCATCATCTGCAAGCTGATGAACATTTTGCCGAGCAAGAAGAAAGCCTGACACTTAGGGGCGCAGTGCCTGCGCCCTTCACGTCCAAACACGCATTCCGTTCGGCGGAGAGGGCGCACGCAGTGCGCCCCTACGATGGACACATGAATTTCCGGAGGCCTCCATGGACCTGCCCGTCACCGAAACCCTGCTGCTCAGCCTCGACAAGGGCGTGCTGCACCTTACCCTGAACCGTCCGGACAGCCGGAATTCCATGAGCCTGAAGATGGTTCAGGAACTGCAAGGCGTCTTCACCTGGGCGGCGGCCAACGCCGTGCGCGCCGTGGTGCTGCGCGGCGCGGGCGGCCACTTCTGCGCGGGCGGCGACGTGCGCGACATGATGACCATCCGCCAGAAGGCCGTGGATGATCCACGCGCCTACCAGAGCTTCAACCGTGTCTTCGGCGAATTGCTGACGCAAGTCACGAACGCGCCGCTGGTGGTGATTGCGGTGGTGGAAGGCGCGGCATTGGGCGGCGGTTTCGGCCTGACCTGCATCAGCGATGTGGCCATTGCCCGCGCCGACGCCCAGTTCGGCATGCCGGAAACCCGCCTCGGCATCATTCCCGCCCAGATTGCGCCTTTCGTGGTGCAGCGCATCGGCCTGACCCAGGCCCGCCGCCTTGCCCTGCTCGGCCTGCGCCTCAATGGCGCGCAAGCGGCGCAGATCGGGCTGGTGCACGAAGTCTGTGCCGACGCCGATGCGCTGGAAGCCTCGCTGCAACGCACGCTGGCCGACATCAACCAGTGCGCCCCCGACGCCAACCGCGTCACCAAGGCGCTGTTGCTCAAAGTCGGCCACCAGCCGCTGGAAAGCTTGCTGGATGACGCCGCCGATGCCTTTGCCACCGCCATCCAGAGCGCCGAGGGCATGGAAGGCGGCATGGCTTTCATCCAGAAACGTCCGGCCAACTGGGTTCAATAAAGGAAAGCATTATGTCCTTCACCAAAGTCCTGATCGCCAATCGCGGTGAAATTGCCTGCCGGGTGATCCGCACCGCCAAACAGCTGGGCTACCGCACCGTCGCCGTCTACTCGGACGCCGACGCCAACGCCCCGCACACCCGCCTGGCCGATGAAGCGGTGCATATCGGCCCGTCCACGGTGTCGGCCTCGTACCTGAACCCGCAAGCCATCCTCGACGCCTGCGCCCGCAGCGGCGCGGATGCGGTGCATCCCGGCTACGGTTTCATGTCGGAAAATGAAGATTTCGCCACTGCCTGCGCGGAAAAAGGCGTCGTCTTCATCGGCCCGCCGCCCAAGGCCATTTATGACATGGGCAGCAAGCGCAACGCCAAGATCATGATGATCAAGGCCGGTGTGCCCTGCGTGCCGGGTTATGAAGGCGACAATCAGGACGAACACTTCCTCGCTGCTGAAGCCCGCAAGATCGGCGTGCCGGTGATGATCAAGGCATCGGCCGGCGGCGGCGGACGCGGCATGCGCTGCGTCACCCACGAGGACGAACTGCTCGCCGCCATCCGCACCGCCCGTTCGGAAGCGCAGAACGCGTTCGGCAGCGGTGAACTGATTCTGGAAAAGGCCGTCATCAATCCGCGTCATGTGGAATTGCAGATCTTCGCCGACCAGCACGGCAACTGCCTGTATCTGGGCGAGCGCGACTGCTCCATCCAGCGCCGTCACCAGAAGGTAGTGGAAGAGGCCCCCTGCCCGGTGATGACGCCGGAACTGCGGAAACGCATGGGGGAAGCCGCCGTCGCCGCCGCCAAGGCCGTCAACTATGTCGGCGCGGGCACGGTCGAGTTCCTGCTCGACAGCTCCGGCGAGTTCTACTTCCTGGAAATGAATACCCGCCTACAGGTGGAGCATCCGGTCACCGAACTGATCACCGGCCTCGATCTGGTGGCCTGGCAGTTGAAGGTCGCGGCCGGGGAAAAACTGCCGATCACGCAGGATCAGGTACAACTGAACGGTCACGCCATCGAAGTGCGTCTGTACGCTGAAGATCCGTCGCACAACTACCTGCCGCAAACCGGGCCGATCTTGAGCTGGCAACCGGCCACCGGCGCGCAAGTCCGGACTGATGATGGCGTCCGCACCGGCGGCGAAGTCAGTCCTTTCTACGACCCGATGATCGCCAAGGTCATCGCCTGGGGCAGCACCCGCACCGAAGCCGCCCGCGTGCTGGCTCGCGCCGTGGAAGACAGCGTGCTGCTCGGTCTGAACAACAACAAGGCCTACCTGTCGCAGTTGCTGCGCCATCCGGCCTTCATCGCTGGGGAAACCCATACCGGCTTCCTCGCCCAGCACGATGCCGACCTGACCACGGTCCGTCCCTACGTCGCCACCGCCTTTGACTTCGCGCTGGCCGGGCTGCTGACCGGTCTGGAAAGCACCCCGGCGCATCGCCTGCAAACCGCCTTCCTGCCCGGCAAGGTCATGCATCTGGCCATTGGCGAACAGAAGCAGGTGGTGCAGGTCAGCGCACCGGTGCATGGCGATGTGTGGCAGATCATGGTCGGTGAAACCGCGTTTGCGATCCGCGTGCTGGAAGCGGCGGGCACCAAGCTTTGCTATGCGGTGGACGGTCATCGCCGGTCGCTGGATTACGTCTGCGCGGAAGGCGCGGTCTATTTCGACGCCGGAAACGGCCAGTTGATCGCCCGCGACGACACCCACGCGCCGCCCAAGACCGCCGACGCCGCCAGCCAGAACCAGATCAACGCCCCGATGGACGGACTGTTGGTCAAGGTCTTTGCCGAGGTCGGCGACACCGTCTCGGCCGGTCAGACATTGATGCTGCTGGAAGCCATGAAGATCGAGCACCCGCTGAAAGCCCCGTGCAACGGCGTGGTTCGGGAAATCCATGTCAGCGAGAAGATGCAGTTGAAAAAGCGGCAGGTGATGCTGGTCATCGCCCCGGATTGAACCCCGTAGGGGCGCACTGCGTGCGCCCTCCCGGTCAAACACCATTTATGTTTTGCGCATAGGGCGTACGCAGTGCGCCCCTACGAACCCCTGAAGGAGATTCACCATGTCCCTGAAGAACCAGACCGTCTTCATCACCGGCGCCAGCCGCGGCATCGGCCGCGCCATCGCTCTGCGCTGCGCCCGTGACGGCGCCAATGTCGTCATCGCCGCCAAGTCGGAAGAGCCGCACCCCAAGCTGGGCGGCAGCATCCATACCGTCGCCGCCGAAGTCGAAGCGGCGGGCGGCAAGGCCCTCGCCATCGCCCTCGACGTACGTGACGAAGCCTCGGTCCGCGACGCACTGGCCAAGGCGGCCGAGCACTTCGGCGGTATCGACATCCTGATCAACAACGCCGGGGCCTTGTCACTGTCGAATGTCGAGAACACCCCGCTGAAAAAGTACGACCTGATCCAGTCGATCAACTCGCGCGCCGTCTTCGTCTGCAGCCAGGCCGCGCTGCCGTACCTGAAGAAGTCGTCGAACGGCCACATCCTCAGCCTGTCGCCGCCCATCAACCTCAATCCGAAGTGGCTGACCATCTTCGCGCCCTACACCCTGTCCAAGTACGGCATGACGCTGCTGTCGATCGGCATGGCGCAGGAGTTCAAGGATTACGGCATCTGCGTCAACACGCTGTGGCCGGAAACCTACATCGCCACCGCCGCCGTCACCAACAATATCGCCAATGACGAAGCCGTGGACGTCTGCCGCAAGCCGGAGATCATGGCCGACGCCGCCTGGACCATCCTGACCAGCCGCCGCACCGGCCAGAACGAAATTGACGAAGGCGTG
>DASUIL010000201.1:0-10417 GCA_036273075.1 Fluviicoccus sp.
AAGCCGACGTGGCACTGCACGCAGGGATGACCGATCACATAACGCTTGTTCTGCTTGACTTCATTGGCGTCGTAGGCGGCGGTGCGCGGGTCGTAAACCACCTTGCCGCTGCCGTCCTTCACCGGGTCGGCGTAATACTTACGATAGCCGAGCACGCCTGAGGAATGCGGATCCTGGCACTTGTCGTACCAGTTGGTGGAGGCATCGCCCTGCACGCAGTCCGGATCGTTGATCAGGCCCCACTTGGTGAAGCGCTGGCTGCGGGTGCGGGTGTCCAGCCACGGGTAATACATCTGCTCCTTGCCGATGATACGGGTCTGGTGCAGGTAGTTCTCATCCTGGTTGCCGAAGGTGCCCTTGAACCAGACGTCGCGACCGCGACGGGCTTGCTCGCGCATGGCTTCGGCCTTGGCCGGGTCCTTCGCTTCGACATCCTTGAACAGGCCGGACACATAGCGGCAGCCTTCCGCATCGTAACCGGTGGGTTGCGGCTGGCTGCACGGCGGCGGGACGTATTGGGGGATGGCCTCGAAGGACCAGGTCACGGGATCGCCGCGCTTATGGGTATCGGGCGACTTGCCTTCCGGCCAGACCTTGCGGGCGGCCAGGGTGTCATAGAAATGATCCTTGAACCATTGCTCACGCTGCTTCCAGTAAGGCGTGCCGGTATAGACGCCGGTCGCCAGGTCGCGGGTGACCAGGTCCTCGATGGAAACGCTACGGTTGGTTGAACGGTATGGCTCGGAGGAAACCGGCACATGTCCGTTCGGCAGGTCATAGGGGGTCAGCGGCGGAACCTTGGGCAGGGGGATTTCGGCCGGAACCGGAGGGACTTCCGGGGGCGGAGGCGGCAAGGTCAGGAAGTGCACCCCCGCGCTGACACCCACCACCGCCAATGCGGCGATTCCCCATGTTTTTTTCTTCATGACATCCCCCTGTGAGCAATTGTTGTGCAAGTGTAATCAGAATGTTTTACATTCACAACTGGTGCAACTGCTCTAATTTTTGTTGTATTTCAAAGAGTTATTTTCCATTTTCCAGAGCTTTTACTCTAGAAACGGGCGCGACCGCCAACGGTGGCCAGCCCTGAGAATAGCGGCATCGCCGGGGCGTGGCCACCCGTTTTTGCGGGCTACCCGTCAAGTTGACGGGTAGCCCGCCGGATTAAGGCGTTGCCAGTTCCAGGCATCCCGGCACATGGCTTCCCGGTCGAATTCCGCGGTCCAGTCGAAGAGGTTCCTCGCCAGCCCGGCATC
This sequence comes from Fluviicoccus sp., assembly GCA_036273075.1. Lineage (GTDB taxonomy): Bacteria > Pseudomonadota > Gammaproteobacteria > Pseudomonadales > Moraxellaceae > Fluviicoccus. Next base: position 1,257 of record DASUIL010000201.1, read on the forward strand.
CGCATAACACTCGGCGATATCCCCGGCCCGACGTTCAACGATGTCGTAGGGAATCGGCCTGCCGGAAGCCTGCTCAAAGGCACGGACCATATCCAGCACCGAGTATCCCTGGCCGGTTCCCAGGTTGGCGGTGACAAGCCCTGAATGCTGCTGCAGATACTGCATGGCCTTGACATGACCGCGCACCAGATCCACCACATGAATGTAGTCACGCACGCCGGTGCCGTCATGGGTGGGATAGTCGCCGCCAAAAACCCGCAGGCGCGCCAGCTTGCCGGTCGCCACCTGGGTGATGAACGGCATCAGGTTGTTGGGAATGCCGTTCGGGTCTTCGCCGATGCGGCCGCTGGGATGCGCGCCCGCCGGATTGAAATAGCGCAGCAGCGCGATGCGCCATTCCGGATCGGCGCGGGCAAGATCGCGCAGGATGTTCTCGACCGTCAGTTTGCTGCTGCCGTAGGGATTGGTGGCGGACAGCGGAAAATCCTCACGGATGGGCACTGCGTGCGGGTCGCCGTACACGGTGGCCGACGAACTGAAGACCATCCGACGGACTCGGGCGGCCTGCATGGCCTGCAGCAGGTTTACGGTTCCACAGACGTTGTTGTCGTAGTAGCGCAACGGTTGCTGCACCGACTCCCCCACCGCCTTCAACCCGGCAAAGTGGACAACCGCCTCCACCTCGTAGTCGGCAAACAGGCGGTCGAGCAGAGTACGGTCGCGGACGTCGCCTTCAACCAGCGGAAATTCCTTCCCGGCCAGCTCCCTCGTACGGCGCACCGCTTCCGGCTTGCTGTTGCTGAAATTGTCCAGCACCAGCACCTCATAACCCGCGTTTACAAACTCTATGGCGGCATGCGAACCGATGTACCCCGCTCCGCCTGTCAACAGAATCATGGTTCTGATCCATCCAGTTAAAGCTATCCCTCATCATCGCACACTTTGGGAAAGGGTATCAGCTTCGTATCGACAGCAAGCTTCGCTCCATCGACTCCCAGTCGTTAACGCCGGACACAATCAGTTCGATCCGGCTGTCCGTGGCGCTCCCCCGGGTTTTCAGGCCGGCATCCAATCCGGTCAGATTGATCTCCAGCCAACCTTTGTCCGTGTGGAATACACCCTTGATCCGGTCGGCGCGGCAGGCAAACAGCAGGTTGAGCAAGTCGTCATGACGGAAGCGCCAGTCGGCGGGAAAGACCCAGCCGCCGACTTCGCGATCCAGCGCCTGCTGGTGATAGTGGTAAGGCGGCTCCGTCGGCGTTGCCGCCGGCGCGGCGGCGTCAAACGCTGGCCGAGCATGCAACAGTGAACGCTTCGCCAGCCGGGCATGACGTCGCGGCAGGTCCAGCAGCTTCGCGGACAAATCCCCTTCCCGGCTGAAAACCCACTCCCGGACGGGAGGCGGCAGCTGCGCGGCAAAATCCCGGGCCTGTTGCCGCCGGCCCTCATCCAGCAGGTCGTCCTTGCTGAAAACCAGCACATCGGCGATATCGGCTTGCGCCAGGAAAGTTTCATGGGTCGTTACCCGCGCGTCGGCCAGTTGCCGGGCATCCACCACGCAGAGGGTGGCCCGAAGGTCGAGTGTCGACCGCCAGTGATCCTCGGTCAGGCTCTCGACGATCTGGCGCGGATGGCCCAGGCCGGTCGGCTCGATCAACAACCGCTGCGGCCGCGCCTTGGCCAGCAATTGCGACAGCGCCACCTGCATCGGCAGGAAATTGGCGCAGCAGATGCATCCGCCCGCCACTTCCTTGATATGAATTCCTTCCGCATTGTTTTCGATCAGGCTGCCGTCAATGCCGATCTGGCCGAACTCGTTCACCAGCACCGCCCAGCGCTCGCCGGCGGGTCGGCGCTGCAGCAGGCTGCGGATCAGGGTGGTTTTGCCCGCCCCGAGAAAGCCGGTGATGATATTGGCGGGAATGGCTTGCAGGATGGGTTGCATGGACGCAAAAAGGCCGGCTGGGAGTTGCCAAGGATTGTTCCACGGATGCGGCATCCAGGCAAACGGCTGCTACAGCAATCCCCGACGTCCAATAGCCATTTCCGGCCCCCAACCGCTACACTCCCCCGCAGCAACCATTACAGGGCATGAACCATGCGCATCCTCCTCACCGGCGGCACCGGCTTCCTGGGCAGCCACCTGACCCCGCTGCTGCTCAAGGAAGGCCATCACGTCACCATCGTCACCCGCCAGCCGATGAAGGTTTTTACCCGTTATGACGGCATGGTGCGCGCGCTGCGCCGTCTGGCCGACCTCACCGTCAACGACCATTTTGACGCCGTGATCAACCTCTCCGGCGAGGGCATTGCCGACAAGCCGTGGACGCATCCGCGCAAGCTGGCGCTGTATACCAGCCGCGTCAATTTCACCGAAGAGCTGGTCGACTGGATGCGTCGCGCCGTCAAGCCGCCCAAAGTGCTGCTGTCCGGCTCCGCGATTGGTTGGTACGGCGACCAGGGCGATGCGCTGCTGGATGAGGACTCGGCGTTCCATGACGAATTCACCCACCACCTGACCCGCGACTGGGAAAAGGCGGCGATGGAGGCCCGCAAGATCGGCGTCCGCGTCTGCCTGCTGCGTACCGGCGTTGTCCTGGGCCGGGCCGGTGGCATGTTGCGCCGCCTGCTGCCGATATTCGGCCTCAGCCTGGGCGGCCGCATGGGCGACGGGCGGCAGTGGATGTCCTGGATCAGCCTGCAGGACTGGTTAGCGGCGGTGCTTTTCCTGCTGGCCGACGACCGTCACGAGGGCGTGTTCAACCTGACCTCGCCGCAGCCGGTCACCAACGCCGATTTCACCGAGCAACTGGCCGAGGCGCTGGGCCGCAAGGCCTTCCTGCATGTACCGGGGTCGGTGCTGCGCATGCTGATGGGGGAAATGTCGGTGCTGATGCTGGGTGGGCAACGGGTGCTGCCCAGCCGCCTGCTTAATGCCGGGTTCCGTTTCCGGGCGCAATCGCTGCTGAAGGCGCTGGAACTGGAGTTGGGGGTGTCCGGTAACTGAGACGGTATTTCACCTGCCCAAAGACTTCACTCAGCCCGAACAGATTGGTCAGGAACAACTCCGCCCTCGGCTTCCATAGGCTCGGGGCGGGGTCCAGCGCCGCCAACGGAAAACCGGTCGGGGCCGGCAGAACCACAAAACCATGATGCCGGAAAATGTACGCGGCACGCCCCATGTGCCACGCATGTGTCACCAGGACGATTCGCGTGATCCCTTCCGGTTGCAGCAAGCGCGCGGACAAAGCTGCATTTTCGGCCGTGGTGTGACTTGTCCCCTCCACCCACCTGGCTTCAATGCCATAATCTTCCCTCAATGTCCGCACCATCCCCGCCGACTCCTCCTCCGCCCCGGTCACCGCCACCGGCAGCCCCGATTGGCGAGCCAGCAGTACCGTATAGCGCAACCGCTCCAGCGTATAACCGCCTGCCACCGTACTGTCGCCGGTTTCCGGATGACGATAAAGCCCACCGCCCAACACCACCAGCGCCTGAGCTCCCCGGGTCTTAAGCGTAAGGGGACTGGTTTCCGGAGGGAATACGCCGGTCAAGTACATCAGGCCCTGTGTCATCGCGGAGGTACACAGCAAATAGAGCCCTCCCGCCATAAGCCCCAGGAACGCCGAGGCCATGCCGACACGGCCCGTCCGCACCAGGCATATCGCCAGCAACATTCCGTAAATCAGCAAAAACGGCAGCGTGAAGAAAACTTTCATCAATAAAGGCCATCCGGTCGGACGCGGGACATGACGACCGTCCCCCCGCTGCGTTATTCTATCCGACTTCATTTTTCCCAGATATGACAACCGCCACGGCCATGCAAGAACAGTACTCCCCGCACGAGATCGAACCCCAGGCCCAGTCCGACTGGAACGCCCGTCAGGCCTTTGCCGCCGTTGACGGCAGCGACAAACCCAAATACTACTGCCTGTCGATGTTCCCCTACCCGTCCGGCAAGCTGCACATGGGTCACGTGCGCAACTACACCATCGGCGACGTGCTGTCGCGCTTCAAGCGCATGCAGGGCTTCAACGTGCTGCAACCGATGGGTTGGGACGCCTTCGGCCTGCCCGCCGAGAACGCAGCGATGAAGAACAACGTCGCTCCGGCCGCCTGGACCTACAGCAACATCGACTACATGAAGCAGCAGCTGAAGTCGCTGGGTCTGGCCATCGACTGGACGCGCGAAGTCACCACCTGCAAGCCGGACTACTATCGCTGGGAGCAGTGGCTGTTCACCCGCCTCTATAAGAAAGGCGTGATCTACAAGAAGAGCGGCGTGGTCAACTGGGACCCGGTGGACAACACCGTGCTCGCCAACGAACAGGTGATTGACGGCAAGGGCTGGCGTTCCGGCGCGGTGGTCGAAAAGCGGGAAATCCCGATGTACTACTTCGGCATCACCCAGTATGCCGAGCAACTGCTGAATGACCTCGACCAGCTGGACGGCTGGCCGGAACAGGTCAAGACCATGCAGCGCAACTGGATCGGCAAGAGCTACGGCGCCGACATCGTCTTTGACTATGATGAAGCCAGCGTTGGTCAGGCCGGTCAGTTGAAGGTCTACTCCACCCGTCCCGACACGCTGATGGGCGCGACTTTCGTTGCTGTCGCCGCGGAGCATCCGCTGGCCACCCTTGCCGCCGCCAACAACCCGGCGTTGCAGGACTTCATCCACGAGTGCAAGGGCGGTTCCGTGGCCGAGGCCGACATGGCCACCATGGAAAAGAAGGGCATGGCCACCGGCCAGTTCGTCATCCACCCGCTGACCGGCGACAAGCTGCCGGTGTTCGTCGCCAACTATGTGCTGTGGGGTTATGGCGAAGGCGCGGTGATGGCGGTTCCGGCGCATGACGAGCGTGATTTCGAGTTTGCCCACAAGTACAAGCTGCCGATCACGCAGGTCTACAAGCTGGCCAATGACTCTGCCACTTTTGATCTGTCCGTCTGGCACGACTGGTACGCCAACAAGGACGACAGCATCCGCACCGTCAACAGCGGCAAGTACAACGACCTGAGCTTCAGCGCCGCCTTCGATGCCATCGTTGCCGATCTCGAAGCCAAGGCGCACGGCACCAAGCGCACCCAGTTCCGCCTGCGCGACTGGGGTATTTCCCGCCAGCGATACTGGGGCTGCCCGATTCCCATCATCTACTGCGACAGCTGCGGCGACGTGCCGGTGCCGGACGACCAGCTGCCGGTGGTGTTGCCGGAAGACGTGGTGCCGGACGGCGGCGCGTCCCCGCTCAAGCGCATCGACGCCTTCGTCAACTGCGCCTGCCCGACCTGCGGCCGGCCCGCGCGCCGCGAAACCGACACCATGGACACCTTCGTCGAGTCCAGCTGGTACTACGCCCGCTATGCCTCGCCGCAGTGCGACACCGGCATGGTCGACAAGGCCGCCGCGCAGCAATGGCTGCCGGTGGACCAGTACATCGGCGGCATCGAGCATGCCATCCTGCACCTGCTCTACGCCCGCTTCTTCCACAAGCTGATGCGCGACGAAGGCCTGGTGCAGGGCGACGAACCATTCACCCGCCTGCTGACGCAGGGCATGGTCATCGCCGAAACCTATTACCGCGATCTGGGTGAAGGCAAGAAGGACTGGATCAACCCCGCCGACGTCACCCTGACCAAGGATGACAAGGGCCGCATCCTGTCCGCCGTGCTGACGGCCGACGGCCTGCCGGTGGAGATCGGCGGCATGGAGAAGATGTCGAAGTCGAAGAACAACGGCGTCGATCCCCAGGCGCTTATCGACCAGTTCGGCGCGGATACTTCACGCCTGTTCATGATGTTCGCCGCCCCGCCCGACCAGTCGCTGGAATGGTCCGACGCCGGGGTGGAAGGCGCGCACCGCTTCCTGAAGCGCCTGTGGAAGGCTGTGCACACGCATGTACAGAAAGGTGTCGCTCCGGCACTGAACGCCGCCGAGCTGGATGACAATAGCCGTGACCTGCGCCGCAAGACGCACGAAACCATCGCCAAGATCACCGACGACTATGCCCGTCGCCTGACGTTCAATACCGCCGTCGCCGCTGTCATGGAGTTGCTGAACAGCATCCAGAAGTTTGAAGCCGCCGACGGACAGGCGCTGGCCGTGGAGCGCGAATCGCTGGAAACCGCCGTGCTGTTGCTGGCCCCGATCGTGCCGCACATCAGCCATGCGCTGTGGCAGGCGCTGGGACATGACGATGTCGTCAACGCCGCCTGGCCGGTTGTCGACGCCAACGCCCTCGTCCGCAACACGCTGGAACTGGTTGTGCAGGTCAACGGCAAGTTGCGCGGCAAGATCCAGGCCGCCGCCGACGCTGACAACGCCACGATCGAGCAACTGGCCCTGGCCAACCCGGATGTGCAACGCTTCCTCAACGGCCAAACGCCGAAGAAAGTGATTGTAGTCAAGGGCAAGCTGGTCAGCGTGGTTGTCTGAGATGACAACCGCGCGCTTTCTGGGCACGGTCCTGCTGGCGCTGACCCTCGGCGCCTGCGGCTTCCACCTGCGCGGCAGCTACGCGATTCCGCCGGAGCTGCACAATCTGAAGCTGGACCTCGGCAGCAACAGCAGCCTGTCGCGGCCGCTGCGCGACGCCCTGCAGACCGCCGGCGTCACCTTGGGCCAGGGTGACTACCGCCTGATCATCACCCATGAAAAACTGACCAAGCAAAGCACCACCACCGACAGCCGCGCCAAGGCAGCGGAATACACCCTGCAATATGAAGTCAACTACCGCCTCAGCCGCGAGCAGGAAACCGCTCCGTTGCCTGAGCGAAAGCTGTCCTTGCGCCGCAGCTACCAGTATGACACCACGGCCATCGTCGGGAAGAGCGAGGAAGAGGAAACCCTGATCCGGGAACTTTACCTGGATGCCGCTCAGCAAATCCTGCGCCAGATCAGTTTCTTCAAGCCCGACGCACCCCCTCCCGCGCCATGAAGTGTGATGCCCGCGCCCTGCCCCGGCAGCTCAAGACCCTCAAGCCCGTCTACGTCATCCACGGCGACGAACCGCTGCTGGTGCAGGAATCACTGGATGTGCTGCGCGCCGCTGCCCGCAAGCAGGGCTTCACCGAGCGTGACCGGCATGATGTCGGCAAAGGGGATGAGTGGGACATGGCGCTGCGCAGCTGCGACACGCTGTCGCTGTTCGCCGAGCGCAAAATCCTGGAACTGCATGCCGGGAACAAGCCGGATGCGACCGCCGCCAAGGCGCTGGACGCCTTCCTGAAAAACCCGCCCGATGACATCCTGCTGCTGATCGTGCTGCCGCGTCTGGACGCCGCCGCCCAAAAAACCGCGTGGTTCAATCGTTGTGATGCGATTGGCATCACCGTCAGCTGCCAGCCGCTCACCAGCCGCGAACACCGTGACTGGCTCACGGAGCGGTTGGGCCGCCAGCGACTGACCCTGCAGGACGACGCCTTGACCTGGCTGGCCGGTCAGACGGAAGGCAACCTGCTGGCCGCCGATCAGGAAGTGCTGAAACTGCACATGCTCCACGGCGAGGGCGGCATTGATCTGGGCCAAGTCCAGGCCGCCGTCGGCGACAGCGCGCGCTTTACCCTGTTCGACCTGACCGACACCGCGCTGGCGGGCGATGCCGCCAAGACTGCGCGCATCTTTTTCAGCCTCAAGGCCGAAGGGCTGGCCGAAAGCCTGATCCTGTGGACACTTTCACGGGAGATCCGTTCGCTGATGGCTTTTGCCGAGGGGCAACAGCAAGGCACGCCACCCGCCCAGCTTTTTCAGCAACTGGGCATCTGGGCCAAGCGGCAGGGTCTGGTCACGTCCGCGCTGCGCCGCCTGCCGCCTGCCACGCTCAAGCGCCTGAATAACGAGCTGATGGACGCCGACCTGGCCATCAAGGGCCAAAGCGCCGATAACGCCTGGGATATACTGCTGCGCCTCAGTCTTGACCTGGCCGGAGTAAGCCTGTTCGATGCCGCTATCCGATCCTGAATTCCGCCGCCTCTCCCGCCGCATTTATCTGGATGTCGCCGTGGATACCCTGGGAAACCTGATCCTGTGCCTCGGCCTGTATCTGGCTTTCAGCGAAGGTGCGCGCACCCTGCCGGAATGGCTGCAAACCCCGGAAGCCAAGGGCTTGCTGATCGCTACCGGCCTGATGAATCTCCGTTTTTTCAGTTCCCGCATCCTCCGCCTGCGCGAGTGGCAGGCTGAACGGCGGCTGCGGGACGGCTCCTGAACCGACCGGCTTGCCATTCCCCGGCAAGTGGTGAATGATGCCCCATCCGGCAATACACAAGAACATGACCCGAATGAAAGAAAACCAGGACACTTCCAGCATTTCCTTTACGGCCCACTACACCGGTTTTGTCTGGTACCGCTTCGGACTGTCGCACCCGGCTTTCGCCACCCGTCAGGGTTGCGCCTACTTCCAGTTCCTGCGCCCCTTCGAAGTGGCTGCGCGCAAGGTGATCGGCTCGGATATCAAGACCACGCTTCTGCAGCGGCATCACCTGATTGACCGGGAACTGGAACGACTGATCGCCAGGCACCCCGATATCCAGATTCTCGAACTGGCCTGCGGCCTCTCCCCCCGGGGCTGGCGCTTCCATCGTGACTACGCCTCCGTCAGTTATGTCGAGGCCGACCTGACCGACATGGCCGGGCGCAAGCAGACGCTGCTGCGGGAACTGGGCTCGCTGGATGACCGTCACAAGGTCGAGGTCTGCAACATCCTGATCGAAGACTCCCATGACAGCCTGGAGTCGCTGCTGAAGCGGGAGTTTGATCCGACCCGTCCGGTCGTGGTGATCACTGAAGGGCTGGTCAACTATTTCCGGCTCGACGAAATCGGCGGGTTCTGGTCGAGGCTGGCGACGGCACTGCAAGGTTTTCCGATGGGTTTCTATCTCACCGACCTCTATCCCCAGGTCAGCCGCCACCGTTTTTTCCACTGGATCCAGATGGCGAACAAGACCCTGAAAATGTCGTCACGCAGCCATTTCACCATGCATTTCGAACAACCCGGCGAGGCGGCCGTCTTCCTGAAAAACTGCGGATTTGACACTGTTACCGTGTTCAATCCGGATGACGCTCCGGGAGATCGTTTGCCTAAAGCCCATGGCGGCTCGCTGGTGTGGGTGATCCGTTCCGAAGTCTGACCCGGTTTCGCGCCATGAAAAAGGCCGGACAT
>DASUIL010000202.1:0-12182 GCA_036273075.1 Fluviicoccus sp.
GCAGTCGATGCTGGCACAGGGGTCTCTGGAGGTAGCCGGGAAAGAAGGGTTGCAGGTTTTTGTCTGCATTGACCCGGCAATGATCGGTGGCGAGGCTTCAGGCGTTACAGTTGGTAACGCGGGGCGGATTCTAGCAGAAGCCAGACCGCGCCGGGGAACTATTTTTGATTAATTTATAGTCTGATGACGGGTTGAGAGTGAAATATGATCGAATTGGCGGCGTTATTGCTGATATTGGTCCCGGTGGGGCTGGCGGTTATCAATACCCGGCGCAACCGTCGCCGCGAAGCGGAAGAGGAGCGCCGGGAGCCTCCCGCCTGATGGCGGGAGGCGAAAGCATCAGCGTTCGCGCAGGCTTTCGTGGCGAACCTGCAGCAGCGGATTGAGGAAGAACTCGATCAGGCGGCGTTGTCCGGTCTTCACTTCGACGGTGACTGCCATGCCCGGCGTCAGGTTGACGACGCGTCCGTCGACATTCATGGTGCGCTTGGCGAGGCGCACCCGCGCCGAGTAGACCAACCCTTTCTTCTCGTCGTTGATCGCGTCGCCGGAGACACTGGTGACGGTGCCGTGAATCAGGCCGTACTTGGTGTAGGGAAAGGTCTGCACCTTGATCTCGGCGGCCTGTCCCTCGCGGATGAAGCCGATATCCTGGTTGTCGACCATCGCTTCCACTTCCAGCGCATCCTCGTCCGGCACGACGGCCATCAGCGCCTGTGCTTCCGTAACGACGCCGCCGACGGTATGCACCGCCAACTGCTGTACCGTGCCGTCCACCGGCGCGGTCAGCTGCATCAGGCTTCTGCGCGAATCCGCCTTGACCAGTTCCTGTTCGTAGGCGGCGGTCTTGCGCAGCGCTTCGTCCAGGCTGTCCAGATGGGTGCGCCGGGTTTCGGCCAGCAGTGCGGTTTTCTGTTCGCGCGCGGCGGTCAGGGCGGCAGCGATTTCCTTAAGGCGGCTGCGGTTGGCGGCCAGATCGCCTTCCATGTCCAGGCGGGCCTGCTCGCGTTGCAGGAAGAGGTCGGTCGGGACGTTGTCGTTTTCGGAAAGCTGGCGGAAGTTTTTCGCACGCTGCTGGACGATGGGCAGGCTGGCTTCGAGCTTGCGGACCTGCGCCTGGGTTGAGGCCTCCGCCGCCTGCTTCTGCGCGATATCCGCATCCAGCAGTCCCAGTCGCGCCCGCAGCTCGCGATAGTGGCCTTCCAGCAATTGCAGGGATTCCAACCAGAGCTTGTCATTGACGTCCGCCGGACGCGACATCACCGGCTTGCGGTCATCATCAACGGCTTCGATCATGGCTCGGGCGCGCGCCGCATCCAGTCTGGCCGAGTTCAACTCCAGCAGGGTGCGGTTACGGTCAGCTTCGACTGAGGTGCCGTCCAGTTCGATCAGCACCTCGCCGGCCTTGACCCGCTGCCCGTCACGGACATGAATGGCCTTGACGGTGGAAGGTTCGAAGGACTGGATGACCTTGGTACGGTCGTTGGGCACGATTTTCCCCTGGGCCACTGCGACGATGTCGATGTGGCCCAGATAGGCCCAGAGGAGGGCGATGACGGCAAAAGTCATGATCAGCCAGATGGCGACCCTGGGGGCGGGCGACACCGGCGTTTCCTGCAAGGCCAGCGCCGCCGGCAGGAACTGGGCCTCGTGCGGCAGCAGGTCGCGGTGGTCGGTTTCGCGGCGGTTGGCCCAGGCATGACGGAAAACCGCGCCGTAATGACGCCAGAGGTCGGCCCAGGCCTGAAGACGGATTTTCAAGGACATGGCGGCTTACCCCTGCTGCATCTGGTAGAGGTGGGCGTAGAGGCCATCCGGGCGGGCGGCCAGTTCCTGATGCGTGCCTTGTTCGACGATGCGGCCGCGCTCCATGACGATGATGCGGTTGGCCTGACGGACAGCGGTCAGGCGGTGGGCGATGATCAGCACCGTGCGTCCCTTGCAGATGGTCTGCATATTGTTCTGGATGATACGCTCGGATTCGTAATCGAGGGCGCTGGTGGCTTCGTCGAAAATCAGTATGCGCGGGTTGGTGATCAGCGCGCGGGCAATGGCGATGCGCTGGCGCTGGCCGCCGGAGAGGGTCGAGCCGTGTTCGCCGACCATGGTGTCGTAACCTTCGGGCAGTTCGCTGATGAATTCGTGCGCCCCGGCCATGCGCGCGGCCTGCATCACCACCGGCAGCGGAAGGCCGGGGTCCGCCAGGGCGATGTTTTCGCGGATGGTGCGGTTGAACAGCACGTTATCCTGCAGTACGACGCCGATCTGGCGGCGCAGCGAGGTCGCGTCGGCCATGGCGATGTCGATGCCGTCGACCAGGATGCGGCCGCGCTCGGGCAGGTACAGGCGCTGTACCAGCTTGGTCAGGGTGCTCTTGCCCGAGCCGGAACGGCCGACAATGCCGATCACTTCGCCCGGCTTCACCGACAGCGTCAGGTCGTGGATCACTTCCGGCGCATCGGGCCGGTAGCGGAAATGGAGATGGTCGAAATCGATCTGGCCCTTGATGGCGGGCAGCGTCGTCTTGCTGGAAGCGATTTCGGTGCGGGTGTTGAGGATGTCGCCCAGCCGCTGCACCGAGATGGCGGTCTGCTGGAAGTCGGTCCAGAGTTGCGCCAGGCGCATGATCGGGTTGGTGACCTGGCCTGACAGCATGTTGAAGGCAATCAGCTGGCCGACGGTCAGCTTGCCTTCAATCACCAGCTTTGCGCCGAAATACATGATTGCCAGGGTCACGAACTTGCTGATCAGGGTGATGCCGCCGTTGGCGATGCTGGAAACAGTGGCGGTGCGGAAGCCGGCATGAACATAGGCCGCCAGCTGGTTGTCCCATTTGCGGGTCCACTGCGGTTCGACGGCGGATGCCTTGACGGTGTCAATGCCGTTGATGCTTTCCACAAGGAACGCCTGGTTTTCGGCGCTGCGGTTGAACTTCTCGTGCAGGCGGCCGCGCAGGACGGGCGTGAACAGCAGCGACAACACGATGTAGCAGGGCAGCGAGGCCAGCACCACCCAGGTCAGGGTCGGGCTGTACAGGAACATCACCGCCAGGAAGACGAAGGAAAAGAACAGGTCCAGCACCACGGTAATGGCGTTGCCGGTCAGGAAACTGCGGATGTTTTCCAGCTCGCGCACCCGCGCCACCGAGTCGCCGACGCGCCGCGACTGGAAATAGGCCAGCGGCAGGGCCAGCAGGTGGCGGAAAAGGCGCGCCCCCAGCTCCACATCAATGCGGCTGGTGGTATGGGCGAAGACATAGGTGCGCAGCGTTGACAGCGATACCTCAAAAATGATGACCACGAACAGGCCGATGGCGATGACATCCAGCGTGGTGAAGCCTCGATGCACCAGCACCTTGTCCATCACCACCTGGAAGAACAGCGGCGTGATCAATGCGAACAGTTGCAGGACAAAGGATACCAGCAGGACTTCCGCCAGCAGCCGCCGGTACTTGACCACGGCGGGAATGAACCAGCTGAAGTCGAACTTCGCCAGTTCGCCCGCCAGCGAGGCGCGGGAGGTGAACAGGATCAGTTGCCCGGTCCAGCGCTGCTCCAGCACGGCGCGGTCGATAATCTCCGGCCGTTCGACACGGGGATCATGAATGAGGATCTTTTCGCCTTCAGTCTTGGCGATGATGAAATAGTTGCCTTCAACATCCTGGGCCATGGCGGGCAGCGGCGTCTTGTCGATGCGGGCCGTGCTGCCCTTGACGGCCTTGCAGACCAGGCCGAGCTTGCGGGAGGCCAGCAGGATTTCTTCCTGACCGAAGGGCAGCCCCGGACGCCGGAATTCGTGCGCCAGCTGTTCGCCATCCACCGGGACATTGTGGAAGCGGGCCAGCATGATCAGGCAGGTAAGGCCGGTATCGATACGGGGGGCGTTGGGTTGTCCTTCCGCCGGTTTGGGGCCGGCAGGATCCCTGGATTCGTTTTGCGACATTCTGTTTATTGTTCCGCTCATGAAAAACGCCTTCCGGAGAAGGCGTGCCAAGAGTAAAGACAATAGACCGGGGGTGCAAGCAAGCCGCAGTTATTCAGCGGCTTGCCGCCGGCAACCGCTGCTCAGTCGTCGTCGCCGTCCTCATCGCCCTGGGCGGCCGCGTCATTCCCGGCGGTTTGATCAGCGGTCAGGCCGAGGGCGGCCGGTTGCTGCCAGGCAGTGAACCAGAAACCGCCTACCGCCAGCGCCAGCAGGATGCCGGGAATGACGCGGTTGCCGGGGATGGCCTCGTCCGGTTCCCCGGTCTTGCGGCCTGTGACCATGCCGCGCACCAGATTCTCGCGATGCTTCAGGCTGGAGACGATCACGCCGAACACGTGAAGGATCACCAGCGCCAGCATGCCGTTGGCGGCGACTTCATGCGCCTCTTCCAGCCAGTCCTGGTCCAGGTGCAGGTAACCGTAGCCGGAGGCGGTAACGGCGATGCCGAGCAGCAGCAGGGCGTAAACCGCCAGCGCGCCCAACGGGTTATGGCCGGTGTAGTGCTTTTCCGGAGCCTTGCCGATCAGCGCCTTGGCGTAGTCGATGGCGGCGGCGGGCGAAGGCAGGAAACTGCGGAACCGCGCCCAGCGCGTACCGGTCACCCCCCACACCAGCCGGAAGACAATCAGCCCGGCGACGGTGTAGCCCAGCGTGACATGAATCAGTTGCAGCCGTTCGGACTCGGCGGTGAGCCAGGCCCCGGCGAAACTGCCGGCCAGCAGCCAGTGGAACAGTCGGGTGGGCAGGTCCCAGACACGAATGGAGGTTTTCATGAAGGTGTCTCCTGTCTATTGGCGCGGAATACGCACATCGTGTTCGGAGAAGCCGCCCTGATCGGCGCCGCCGTGGCAGGCGCCGCAGTTCGAGGCGGACTTCACCCAGGGCTTCTTCCAGACATTGGCGCCGATCTCCTCATGCTCGCGGATGAACCAGCGGCTTTCGGTGATGCGCGGCAGCTTGCCGGGCGCGGTCACGGTGCGCGGCTGCGTGGCGGCGTTGGCTTGCAGGAAGGCATCAATCTTTTTCAGCGCGGCGGCATCGTCCAGCGTGGCGTCGGTGCCGAAGTGCTGGTCCAGCTTGCCGGTAATCTGCCGCCATTCTGTCCGGGACAATAGCCGGGCCGGATAGGGCGCGTGACAGCTGCCGCATTCGGTGCGGTAGGTCGGGTCCTGGCGGCCGCGGTCAATGCTGTCCGCCATGGCCGGAGCCGCCAGTTGGCCGAGGCCCGCAACGATCATCAGTCTTGCGAAGGTCTTCATGGGGTCTCTCCTATTTCAATGAAGTCAGCCAGGCGAGGACATCGCCCTTTTCCTGTACGGTGCATTCGCGGCCGAGCACGTCCTTGCAATTGCGGCGGAACCACTTGGCGGTCTTCGCGGCGTCAGTGAAGCGCTCGGGGTTGGCGGCGGGCGCCATCGGACGGATGACCTTGCCGGTGACATCATGCTTGCCGGATTGCATCGGGTTGACGGTATGGCAGCTGGCGCAGCTCCAGTCATTGCCGTGGCGGTTGGTAAAGAATTGCTGGCCGCGCGCGGTGCTGAAGCCGCTGAAACCGGGACTGGCGGTTTTGGCTTCGGTCGCCAGCTGCTGCAACTGACCGGCGGGGGTATCCGCCAGCGCCGGGGTAAGCGGCGCGGCAAGGGCAATCAGGATCATCAGGCGTTTCATGGCGTTTTCCTCAGGACTTCGGCATGGTTTACACCATACGCCCGTTGAATTAAGGGAGCATTAACGGTGGCCTGTTTCCTGAATGAGAACGCCGGTTAGCATCAAAGTGTACTAGTCATAACACTTGCAAGCAGATACGATCGAGAACTATTCGCGCCAGTTCCGGTTCGCGCCGTCAGGAGTTTCCATGCGCCCTTCCTTTCCGTCATCCCTGCTTGCTCCCGTAGCCCTTGCCATGACCGCCGCCCTGGCCCTTTCCGCTTGCCAGAAACCGGCGGGCGGGCAGGGCGGCGGCGGCATGCCGCCCGCCCAGGTCGGGGTGCAGAAAGCCGCGCCCGCCGATGTCGCCGTTGATTATGAATATGTCGGTCAGGTGGCCGGTTCGCGCGAGGTGGAAGTCCGCGCCCGCGTCAACGGCATTGTCGAGCAGCGCCTGTTCGCCGAAGGTCAGCCGGTGAAGGCCGGTCAGCCGCTCTATCGCTTGGATGCCGCCCCTTACAAGGCACAGCAGGCCGCCGCCGAGGCCGCCCTGGCGCAGGCGCAGGCCCGCGTCAAGCAGGCCGAGCGCGATGTCGCCCGCCTGAAACCCCTGGTGGAAAGCCAGTCCGCCTCCCAGCGCGACCTCGACAATGCGCTGTCGGCGCTGGATATCGCCCGCGCCGATGTCAAGGCGGCGGACGCCCGCATCGCCGAGACCCGCATCAATGTCGGGTATACCGATATCCGCGCCCCGATCAGCGGCATCGCCGGGCGGGCGCTGAAAGTGGAGGGCGCGCTGGCCAGCGCCGGCGGCGACAGCCTGTTAACCACCATTGCCCAGGTCGATCCGGTTTATGTCAACTTCGGCATCGGTGAGGCGGAATACCTGCGCCTGAAGCGCGAGCAGGCCGAAGGCAAGCTGCGCCTGCCGGCTGGCGGCTATCAGGTGCAATTGCTGACCTCTGACGGCGCGCCGCTGAAAAGTTCCGGCCGCATCGACTTCCAGGATTACCGTGCCGACGGTGCGACCGGCAGTTTCGCCATGCGCGCCAATGTCGCCAACGGCAGCCGCGAACTTTCGCCCGGCCAGTTTGTGCGCGTGCGCCTGAGCGGCGCCATGCGTCCGCAGGCGATCACCGTGCCGCAGCGCGCGGTGATGGACAGCGCCCAGGGCAAGTTTGTCTATGTGGTATCGCCGGGCGAGAAGGGCGGCACCATCGCCCTGCCGCGTCCGGTGCAGGTGGGGGAATGGGTGCGGCTGGACAACAGCACTGATCGCAACGGCTGGGTCATCCGTGATGGCCTGAAGCCGGGGGACGAGGTCATTGTCGACGGCACCGCCCGCATCTTCTTCCCGGGCGCGCCCGTGGTCGCCGCGCCGCTGGGCACCTCTCCAGCCGCTCCGGCCATCCAACCTGCCGCCGCCGCTCATTAAGAAGGGAGTCGCCCCATGATTGCCCGTTATTTTATCGACCGGCCCATTTTCGCCTTCGTGATCTCGATTTTCGTCACGCTGGCCGGGCTGGCGGCGATGCGCAACCTGCCCATCGCCCAATATCCGGAAATCGCGCCGCCGGTGGTTCAGGTCACGGCCGTCTACCCCGGCGCGTCCGCCGAGGTGGTGGCTGAGACCGTGGCCTCGCCGCTGGAGAACGCCATCAACGGCATCGAGGGCATGATGTACATGTCTTCGTCTTCCGGCTCCAACGGCGCCACCACGATTGATGTCACCTTCGAAATCGGCACCGATGTCGACCAGGCCGCCATCAACGTCAACAACCGCGTCAAGCAGGCGGAAGCACGGCTGCCGCAGGAAGTGAAGCGTCTGGGCGTGACGGTTTCCAAGGGCTCGTCCGCCTTCCTGCAAGTGCTGGCCTTCTATTCGCCCGACGGCCGTTTCGACGATGTCTACACCTCCAACTATGTCACCCTGAACGTGCTGGACCGGCTGAAACGCATTCCCGGCACCACCAACGTGCAGATTTTCGGTGCGAAGGACTACGCGATGCGCATCTGGCTGCAGCCGGACCGCATGGCGCAACTGGGCATCACCGCCGGCGACATCGCCAGGGCGCTGAACGAACAGAACGCGCAGTTCGCGGCGGGCAAGATCGGCCAGACGCCGATTGCCGGGCAGGAAATGGTCTATACCATCACCGCCAAGGGCCGTCTGTCGTCGGTGACCGAGTTCGAGAACATCATTGTCCGCGCCAATGCCGAGGGAACCACGCTGCGCCTTCGTGACGTCGCCCGTGTCGAGCTGGGCGCGAAGGATTACGACTTCAACGGCACCATCAACGGCAAGCCCGCGACGCTGGTCGGTATTTTCCTGCAACCGGGAGCCAATGCGCTCAGCGTTGCCCAGGAAGTGAAATCCACCCTGTCCGACCTGTCGCAAACCTTCCCCGACGGCCTGACTTACAAGGTGCCTTACGACACCACCCGCTTCGTGGAAGTGTCGATCAAGGAAGTGTTGAAGACGCTGGGCGAAGCGATGCTGCTGGTGTTCATGGTGGTGTTCCTGTTCCTGCAGAACTGGCGCGCCACGCTGATCCCGACGCTGGCGGTGCCGGTATCGCTGCTGGGTACCTTTGCCGGGCTGTACCTGCTGGGCTATTCAATCAACACGCTGACGCTGTTCGGCATGGTGCTGGCCATCGGCATCGTCGTGGATGACGCCATCGTGGTGCTGGAAAACATCGAGCGCATCATGCATGAAGAAGGCATGCCCGCGAAGGAGGCGGCCTTCAAGGCGATGCATGAGGTCAGCGGTCCGGTCATTGCCATTGTGCTGGTGCTCTGCGCGGTGTTCGTGCCGATCGCCTTCATGGGCGGGCTGACCGGTGAGCTGTACCGGCAATTTGCCATCACCATCTCCATTGCCGTGGTGCTGTCGGGTCTGGTGGCGCTGACACTGACGCCGTCGCTGTGCGTGCTGATCCTGAAGAACGAGCACAAGCAGACCGCGCGTTTCTTCCTCTGGTTCAACGACTGGTTCCACCGCATTACCCACCGGTATCTGGGCGGCGTGAAATTCCTGCTGAAGCGTTCCTTCCTGAGCGTGTTCCTGTTCGGCGGCATGATCGCGCTGACCGCCGGGTTGTGGAGCAAAACACCGGGCTCGCTGGTGCCGGATGAAGACCAGGGCTTCTACATCGCCGCCGTATTCCTGCCGGACGGTGCGTCGCTGGAGCGTACCGACAAGATCGTCCATCAGGTGATCGGGGCTATCAAGTCCAATCCCAACAACGAGGATGTGGTTGCTTTCACCGGCCTCGACTTCCTCGGCGGCGGCTTCAAGAACAGCGCCGCCACCATCTTCGTGACGCAGAAGGACTGGAGCGAACGCAACGTGCCGGTGGGCGCGCTGGTGGGCGATTTCTTCGCCAAGACCGGCGGCATCAAGGAAGCGCTGGCGCTGGCCTTCCCGCCGCCCGCCATCTTCGGGCTGGGCAGCACCGGCGGTTTTGAAGTCTATATCCAGAACAAGGGTGAGGGCGGCTCACAGAGAATGGGTGAAGTGAAGGATGCCGTGCTGGGCGCCGCACACCAGAACCCGCAACTGGGCATGATCAACACCCTGTGGCGGCCCAACACGCCGCAGCTGCATGTCGATGTCGACCGGGAAAAGGCCAAGGCACTGGGCGTCAATGTCGACGAGGCTTTCAACACGCTGTCGGCGACGCTGGGCACCTATTACGTCAATGACTTCAACAAGTACGGCCGCGCCTGGCAGGTGCTGATGAGCGCCGACGCACCGTACCGTCATACCCCGGAAGACATCGGCAATATCTATGTGCGCAGCGACAAGGGCGCGATGGTGCCGATGTCGGCGATCGCCAATGTCCGCTTCAGTTCCGGCCCGGACAGCATTGACCGTTACAACAACCTGCCTGCCGTGAAACTCATGGGCAGCGGCGCGCCCGGCATCAGTTCCGGTCAGGCGCTGGCGGCGATCGAGGATACGATGAAGAAGGCGCTGCCCGCCGACTTCCAGTACGAGTTTACCGGCGCCTCCTTCCAGGAGAAGAAGTCCGACGGCAGCTCGGCCATTGCGCTGGTGCTGGCGGTGATCATGGTGTTCCTGATCCTGGCGGCGCTGTATGAACGCTGGATGCTGCCGCTGGCGGTGCTGTTGGCGGTGCCGTTCGGCATCTTCGGCGCGCTGGCGATCATCTGGGTGCGCAACCTGGTGTTCATGGCGATGGGCATTCCCGCGCCGCCGCTGACCAATGACGTCTACTTCCAGATCGGCATGGTGACGCTGATCGGCCTGGCGGCGAAGAACGCGATCCTGATCGTGGAGTTTGCGGTGCTGAAGATGGAAGAGGGTATGTCGGCGGCGCAGGCGTCGCTGGAAGCCGCGCGCCTGCGCTTGCGGCCGATCATCATGACCTCGCTGGCCTTCATTCTGGGCGTGCTGCCGCTGGCGCTGAGCCACGGCGCGGGCGCAGGCGCGCGGCAATCGGTCGGCACCGGCGTCATGGGCGGCATGATGGCGGCCACCTTCCTGGCGGTGTTTTTCGTGCCGCTGTTCTTCAAGCTGATTGTCGACGGACACATGCGCACCGACCCCAAGGAACTGGACTCCTTCAAGGAAAAGGAACGGAAGTACTGATGACGTACCGAAGAAGCCCCCGTCAGGGGGCTTTTTCTTGGGGGCGGAGCGTTGCGGATGATCGCTCCGGACGATAGGCTGCCGCAGAAACCGGTAAAGCGATACTCATGAAAATAGATGTGATTGATCCACCTGATCCGACCATCACCTGCGCCACCTGCCGCGCCTGCTGCTGCAAGCTGGAAGTGATGCTGATCACCGAAACCGGCGTGCCGGAGCGTTATATCGACATTGACGCCTGGGGCGGGGAAGTGATGTTGCGGTTGGAAGACGGCTGGTGCGCGGCGCTGGACCGCGACACCATGCTTTGCACCATCTACGAGAAACGGCCGCTCATTTGCCGAGAGTTTGAAGCCGGTTCCTATGAATGCAAGGAAGAGCGCAACGCCGGAGGCATTTAGAAGAAGCGCATCGTGTAGGCCGCCGCAAAGGTTTCACCGGCCGGAAGCAGGCGGATACCGGGTTTTTTCGCCAGTTCAAATGGGCCGTCCTGGGTATCGGCATGACCGAACCACGGCTCCACGCACAGGAAAGGCGAACGCTTGCGTTTGCCGTCCGCCGTCCACAGCGCCACGATCGGGAAACCTTCAAAGCCGACCTGAACGCCGTGACCATGCTTGCGGCTCTGCACCGTGACCGCCGACAGTTGCCGGTCCGGAAAAACCAGCGCGTCCACCTCGAAATAGCGGTATTCCAGTCCGAAACGGTCGAGCGGTTCGCGGAAGGGCACGGGCGTGTCCACCAGCTGGCCCCGGTCATTCAGCGCCCACAGGTGATACTGCGCCTTGTGATCCAGCACCACCTCGTAGTCCTCGAAAACATCGCCATCCGCCAGCGCCGTGGAAAAACCGGGGTGCGCGCCGATGGAAAACGGCATGACGACCCCGGCGGGATTGATTACCGTCCAGCCGGTACGGACGATGTCGCCTTCCAGGTCGTATCGGATGCGCAGGATGAAGTCGAAAGGGTAGGCGGCGCGGGTGGCGCTGTCGGAGTGCAGTTCAAAGATCAGGAAGGACGGGCCTTGTCCAACGAGGGTGAATTCCCGGTCCCGCGCCAGGCCGTGCTGCGGCATCGACCACGGTTGGCCGTCCACGAAGCAGGTCTTGCCGGTCAGGCTGCCGACAATCGGAAACAGCACCGGCGAGGTGCGGTTCCAGTAAGCCGGATCAGCCTGCCACAGGTATTCGCGGCCGCCGTCGGCGCTGCGCACGCTTTTCAGCTCCGCGCCAAGGCTTTCGACTTCAAGATGCAGTTGGGAATTGCTCAGGGAGTAACGCATGAAAATGCCCGGATTCGTCGTGAATGCCGGGCACATTAACCGAAGGCGCTTGGGCCTGCAATGCGGAAGGTCAGAGGGCAGGTGCCGCCGTTTCTCCGCCATTCGCGGCCTCAATCGGGGACGGCGAGGGCTGCGCCGGTTGCGGCATCCCCAGCCATTCGCGCAGCAGCCCGAACACCCGCGCATCCGACATGATCGGGATATGTGACAGGTCGTTGATGAACTCGCGCTGCACCTTCGGCCCGGAGAGCAATTCGGTATTGTCCTGCATCGCCAGCGCGCTGCTCACCGGCACCCAGCCGTCGCCCACCAGGTTGTCGCGATGGTTGTCGTTGATGGCGCAGGCCAGCATCAGCGTTTCCGGTTGTTGCGGCAGGGCGGGCATGCTGTGATCCGGGGTGACCCAGCCGTGGCGCAGGTCCTTGATGCCGCGGCTGCGGATGTTGCCCAGCCGCATCAGCGGTTTGGTGTACGGGGTCAGGCCGAGAATGGAGTTGGCCTTGTTGCCCAGGCGTTCCAGCGGCGCCCCCAGATGCGGGGTGCCCAGCAGACCGATATGGCTCAGGTTTTTCGTCCAGCGGTGACCTTCCTTTTCCGCCCAGTAGCAGGCGCTGCGGATCAGCAGGCCGCCCATGCTGTGGCCGATCA
>DASUIL010000203.1:0-2169 GCA_036273075.1 Fluviicoccus sp.
AAAGGACTGGTCAACGGCTTCCATCACCGTTATCGCGGCGTCTTCGGCTTCGCCGGTCATGAAAGTGCGCGCGAGGCCTTGCTGCCGGAAAACGCCGAGCGCGTGGTGGTGATCGGCACGGCGCTGGATGAAGTGTCGACCAGCGGTTGGGACAGCAGCGCCATCATGTCGCGCCGCCTGATCCATCTCTCCAGCAACGCCGAGCACCTCAGCCGTTCCTTCCTGGCCCGTCTCTGCATCCTCGGCTCCATCGAGCTGATGCTGAAGCCTTTCGCCGCGCTGCTGGAGCGCAGCCCGATGCGCAAGGGGCAGGTGTTGCTGCAGGATGATGACGGCCTGCCCGCGATGATCGACCTGGCCAACCGGGCCAAATGCCTGACCGACAGCGGACCGGTGAAGCCGCAGGCGCTGATGACCAGGGTCAGCGCGCTCTGTCCCGACGACACCCGCGTGCTGATGGACAGCGGCAACAGTTTCCTGTGGGGCATCCACTACTGGAACTGCAAGCGGCCGAAGGGCTTCAACCGGTATCGCAGCCTGTTCCACATCGGCATCGGCTTTTCGTCGATGGGTTGGGCTATCGGCGCGTCGGTGGGCGTGGCGGCCGGGGCCAAGGGTGCGCCGGTGGTCTGTTTCACCGGCGACGGCAGCATGCTGATGAGCGGGCAGGAGATCACGGTCGCCCTGCAGGAAAACCTGAATGTGCTGTTCATCGTGTTGAACGACAGCTCGCTGGGCATGGTCAAGCACGGGCAGCAGATTGGCGGCGCGGAGCGCATCGGCCATGCCTTGCCGAAGATTGATTTCGCGTTGATGGCGCAGGCGATGGGGATCGAGTCCTACCGCATCGAGCGCTTGTCCGACCTCGACCGCATTGATATCCCCGGCATTGTGTCACGTCCCGGCCCCTGCCTGCTGGATGTGATCGTGGACCCCGAGGAAGTGCCGCCGATGGGCGCGCGCATGAAAGTGCTGACCGGAGCGCAGTGACATGAGCCAAGCCGAAGGCCCGGTTTATCACACGGCCATCTGGGCGGAAGAACCGGAAGCCGATAATCCCTTTGCCGCCCGCGCTGCGTATTGCCGGGGCTATGATGTCTACAGCGAACTGCTGCCGCAGGCGGGCTGGTTTGAATACCTGTTGCTGCTGTTCCGGGGCGAACGGCCTTCCCCCGCCGAGGCGGCCCTGCTGGAGCGGCTGGCGGTGGCGATCGCCCATCCCGGCGTGCGCGACGCCTCGGTGCGTGCGGCAATGAACAGCGGCGTCAGCCAGGCCACGCACGCCGCGACGCTGATGACCGCGCTGGCTGTCGGCTCCGGCCTGTATGGCGGCAGCGAGGAGGTGGCGGTCTGCCTGCGGTTGTGGACCGCGTTGGGCATGGACCTGCCGGGCTGGCAGGCGGCGCTGGCGGCGCGGGAGGCCCCGGAGCGGGCCGACATCTGGCGGCCGCTGGAGCATGCGCCCGGCTTTGATCCCAACGGCGAAAGCTGCCCGACGCCGGTGCAGCAGACGCTGGAGCTGCTGGCCGCTGTCAGTCCCGGTCAGGTGCTGTCCTGGCTGCAGGAGCATCGCATGGCCCTGGAGTCGGCGGCCGGTGCTCCGCTGGCCATGACCGGCGTCATCGCGGCGGCTTGCCATGACTTGCAGCTGGACGAACACCGCGCCGCCATGCTGGTTTTGATGCTGCGCCTGCCGGGTGCGGCGGTGCAGGCGCTGGAGCAGCGCGAGCGCGGCTGGCGGCAGTTCCCCTTCTTCGGCCGCCACATTCACCTGACGGACGATCCCGGCCGTCGCGACGGAGAACCGTCATGAGCCATCAACCGCTTCGGGATGCCGAAAACCGGCTCGATACCGCGATGGGCAAGGCCTTCCTCTCCGAGCGCGTGGTGCTGCGCGGGCAGGATTTGCACCATGATCTGTCCGACCTGGACTGGTTCGGCCTGCACCTGTTCGGCATTACCGGCCGCCGCTTCAGCCGCGAGGCCTGCGAGCTGCTGGGCTATCTCTGGGCCTGCACCAGCTATCCTGATCCGTCGATCTGGCCGAACAACACCGCCGCGCTGGCCGGGTCGGTGCGGGCGACGGCGGGGCTGGCGATGGCGGCGGGGCTGGTCAGTTCCGAGGCCGGGCTGTTTGGCGTGAAGCCGCTGGTGAAAGTGGTGGACTTC
>DASUIL010000204.1:0-23426 GCA_036273075.1 Fluviicoccus sp.
CCGCTAATCGCTGAATCTGATTTGAGGAAGTTACGCCATGCGTCATCGTAATAGTGGTGTCAAGCTGGGTCGAAACAGCAGTCACCGTAAAGCCATGTTTACCAACATGGCCATTTCCCTGTTCGAACACGAACTGATTAAAACCACTCTGCCCAAGGCGAAGGAACTGCGCCGCGTGGCTGAGCCCCTGATTACGCTTGCCAAGGTCGATTCCGTTGCCAACCGTCGTCTGGCGTTCGCCCGCACCCGGAGCAAGGAAGCTGTGGCTAAGCTCTTTAATGAGCTTGGCCCCCGCTACAAGGCCCGTAATGGCGGCTACCTGCGCGTGCTGAAGGCCGGCTTCCGCTCCGGCGATGCCGCACCGATGGCTTATGTGGAACTGGTGGATCGTCCGCTGGTTGCTGCTGCGCCTGCTGCAGAGTAACTCCACGCTGTATAAAAAAAGCCGACAAATATGTCGGCTTTTTTTATGTCTGTCATCTGGTATCAGTGTTTTCAAATGATACTGTAGGGTCGTTAGTTCGCAGACTAATATTCTTTTTTTCCTGATTCTCTACCTTCGACGGGGCTATGATCCTGTGAGTGCAAGGTGCATGAACTTTCTTAATTCACTATTGCTTGTTTTGTTGAGCCTCATGCCGGTGGCAAGTCAGTCGGCTGAAAAGGAGAGACCACCTCCCGTCGTGGAGGTCATATCCGCACCCGCGCCATCCGCTACCCAACGAACCATTCAAGCCATTGGCGTTATCCGGCCATCTGAAAGCATACTGGTGCGTCCTGAAGTGTCTGGTCGTGTTTTGCGAATCGGCTTTTCCGAAGGAGCTTCTGTCAGGAAGGGAGATCTGCTCATCAAATTGGATGATGCTTTGTTGCTGGCTGAGGTGGGCGCCAAGGAGGCTGCTTTGTCGCTCGCCGAGGCAGAATATAAACGTTTGCAGGTGCTGGTGCAGTCGCAGCAGGTTGCGGATATTGATGTGGAGCGCAAACGCGTGGATGTTGCGCTTGCCAGAGCCGCCCTGAACCTGTTGAAGGTCCGAATACAACAGACGGAGCTTCGGGCGCCATTTGACGGTATTGCCGGAGTCAGACAATTCAGTATAGGTGATGTGGTGCAGGCCAGCCAAGGGCTGGTGGGCTTGTATAGTTTTTCCCCCTTGAAAGTAGACGTGAAACTACCGGAGGGAAGGGCGGGCGACCTGCGAGTCAATCAGCGGGTGGATGTCCGCCTGGATGCCTTGCCCGGACTGAGCCTCAAAGGCAAAGTGGCGGTGATTGAGCCGCAACTGGATAACGGGACGAGGGCCCTGTGGGCGCGTGTTGTTTTGACTGATGGTGACCGCCGGATCCGCGGGGGGATGTCCGCCACAGTTTCAATTCCGCTGGAGTCCGGTTCGGCGGCTGTATGGCTTCCCGAGCAGGCCTTGGTCGCGCAAGGGGGCAAGCTGGTCGTTTTCAAGGTGATTGACGGTAAGGCGAAACCCACAACAGTCCGCTCCGGTCAGCGCCAGCCCGGGAAAGTTCAAATCCTGGAAGGAGTCCGGGTTGGTGACACCGTTGTGGTGTCCGGTCAGAACAAACTTTCCAAGCCGGATATGCCGGTGAAGCCCGTGCCAATGACAGGTGCCTGGTAATGCAGTTACCTCAGCTTTGCATCCGTCGGCCTGTGCTGACGATTGTGATGAACTTGCTGATCGTGTTGGCGGGATTGCTGGCTTTTGATCGACTGACCATCCGGGAGTATCCGAATATCGATATACCGACCGTGACCGTCGATACCACCTATACCGGCGCCAGCGCCGCCATTGTCGAAACCACGGTGACCAAGCTGCTGGAGGATTCCTTATCCGGCATCGAGGGTATCGACTATCTGTCTTCCAGCAGTCGATCGGGCCGCTCGCAAATCACTATCGCCTTCAAGCCGGATCGCGAGATCGAGTCCGCGACCAGCGATGTCCGGGACCGGGTGTCTCGCATTCGCGGCAAGCTTCCCCAGGATATCAATGAGCCGGTCATCACCAAGACGGAGGCGGATGCCCAGCCGATTATCTGGCTCGCCTTCTCTTCGGACCGCCACACGCCGATGGAAATCAACATCTTCGCGGACAAGCAGGTTAAAAGCCGCTTGCAGACACTGGTCGGTGTCTCGGATGTGCGTATTTTCGGTGAGCGTCGCCCTTCGATGCGAATCTGGATGGATGCCGGGAAGATGGCGGCGCTGGGGTTGACACCGCAGGACATTGAATCCGCACTGCGTAACCAGAATGTGGAAATTCCTTCCGGACGCATTGAAAGCCTGAAACGGGAGTTTGATGTGCTTGCCCAAACCGATCTCAACACACCGGAGCAGTTTTCCGAGTTGGTGCTGCGTGCACAAGGCGGCTTGCTGGTGCGTCTGGGTGATGTGGCAAAGGTTGTGGTTGCGCCCGAAGATGAACGACGAATTGCCCGTTTCAATGGTGAACCTGCCGTAGCTCTGGGAGTCATCAAGCTATCAACAGCGAACCCGCTGGATGTATCAAAAGCCGTCCGGACCGAGTTGCCGCGTATCGAGCAAAGCTTGCCGCCGGGGATGAAGGTCCGCTTGGCGTATGACTCCTCCATTTTTATCGAGCGTTCGATTCAGGCGGTCGAAAAAACCATTCTGGAAGCGGTGGGACTGGTTGTCCTGGTCATTTTCTTTTTCTTGCGCAACTTGCGTGCGACGCTGATTCCGCTGGTGACCATTCCGGTCTCGCTGGTTGGCGCGCTGATCTTCATGCAGATGCTGGGGTTCTCCATCAACACCCTGACCCTGCTGGCCATGGTGCTGGCGGTGGGGCTGGTGGTGGATGATGCGATTGTCGTACTGGAAAACATCTATCGGCATGTTGAGGAGGGCAAGACGCCGCGCGAGGCGGCCATGAAAGGCTCCAAGGAAATCGGTTTTGCGGTGCTGGCGATGACGTTCACCCTGGCGGCCGTTTTTGCGCCGATCGCATTTACCGAGGGGCGCACCGGCAAATTGTTCGCGGAGTTCGCGCTGACGCTGGCCTCGGCGGTGATTGTTTCCGGCTTCTGTGCGCTTACCTTGTCCCCAATGATGAGCTCGCGGTTGCTGCAGCCGCACATGGGGGAGGGGAATGCCCTCTACCGGCTTATTGAACGCTTCCTGAATGCACTCACAGCATCTTACAGCCGCTTGTTGCGCAGCCTGCTGCACTGGCGCTGGACGGTGGCGGTTCTGGCGGTGGCGCTCTGTGGTGTCATGACGGTACTGTTCAAAAGCCTGCCCAGCGAGCTGTCGCCGGTGGAAGACCGTGGCGTGATCCTGTCGATCGGTATTGGTCCGGAAGGCGCTTCACCGGCGTATTTCGATCACTATGGCCTGCAAGTCGAGCGAATCTATCGTCAGGTGCCCGAGCGCGCCTCGACCTTCCTGATTACGGGGTTCCCCGACGATACCAAGTTCATCAGTTTCAACCGTTTCAAGCCTTGGGAGGAACGCACGCGCAGCACCCAGATGATTGCGGATGATGTTCGGCCGAAGCTGTGGCAGGTTCCCGGCGTGATGGCGATGGTGTCGCTGCCGCCGTCGCTGGGGCAGGGGAACTCCAGTTCGCCGCTGGATTTCGTTATCCAGACGACGGGCAGCTATGAAGATCTCGGGCGGGTCATCCGCGAGGTGATGAGCAAGGTCAGCCAGAATCCCGGACTGATGAACGCCGTGCCGGATCTGAAATTGAACAAACCGCAACTGTCGTTAACGCTGGATCGCGACAAGGCGGCAGTGGTCGGGGTTGAGGTGGCGGAAGTCGGCCGAGCGCTGGAAAGCCTGCTGGGCGGCCGGAAGGTGACTACCTTCAAGTTGAACGGTGAGCAGTACGATGTCATCGTGCAACTGGTGCCCGATGAGCGTCAGGTTCCCGATCAACTGCAGCAGATCCATGTGCGTAACAAGATGGGTGATGTTATGCCGTTGAGCGCCTTGCTGAGCCAGCAGGAAACGATTACCCCCTCCGACCTGAGCCATTTCAACAAGCTGCGTTCGGCCAAGATCACAGCCAACCTTGCGCCGGGCTATTCGCTGGGTGAGGCGGTGGCTTTTATGCAGGATGTGATGAAGGAAGTGCGCGAGCCGTCGGTCAGTTACGACTGGGCCGGACAGTCGCGCGAGTTCCTGGCATCCGGTAACGCCTTGGCGCTGGCCTTCGCGCTGGCGGTGGTCTTCATCTATCTGGTGTTGGCAGCGCAGTTCGAGAGTTTCCGTGATCCGTTTATTATCCTGTTCTCGGTGCCGCTGGCCTTGCTGGGCGCGGTGACGGCGCTGAAGCTGACACAGGGGACATTGAATGTTTACAGCCAGATCGGCTTGATCACGCTGGTCGGCCTGATCAGCAAGCATGGCATTCTGCTGGTCGAGTTTGCCAACCAGTTGCAGGAAACCGGCAAGAACAAGCTGGAAGCCATCCTGCAGTCAGCGTCACTGCGGCTGCGGCCGATCCTGATGACCACGGCGGCGATGGTGCTGGGGGCCTTGCCCTTGGCCGTGGCCAGCGGCGCCGGCGCGGAAGTGCGCCATCCCATCGGCTGGGTGATCGTCGGCGGGATGACGCTGGGGACGCTGTTTACCTTGTTCGTGGTGCCGGCCGTCTACATGCTGGTGGCGCGCAAGCGGGCCGTGGCCGAGTCCGTTATGGAGGATGCCCGGCATGCCTAAAACCTTTGTGCTGCCGACGCGGACCGTGACGCGGGAACTGTTGCAGAAACCGGCCTTCGAGCAGGATCCGGGGGCGGATCATTACAACGGCCGCCGTTTCTTCAACCCGTGGATTCGTGACAGCCGCGACTTCGCCAAATTGTTCAACTGGCTGATGACCCGCGAGCGCGACACCTGGCCCAAGCAACTGAGCAATGAGTCTTTCGCCAAGCCGGAAGCGCATTTCAGCGACGACATTGCCGACTGGAAGATCTGGTTTGTGGGACATGCTACGTTGTTGATCCAGATCGGGCCATGGAACTTCCTGACCGATCCGGTCTGGGCGGAGCGCTGCAGTCCGTTTGCCGCGATGGGGCCGAAGCGGGTGCGCCCGGCCGGCATCGCCTTGGAAGACCTGCCGCCGATCCATGCCGTGCTGCTCAGCCATAACCATTACGACCATCTTGATACCGCCAGCCTGCTGTGGCTGCAGGAGCGTTTCCAGCCCGCCATCGTCACCGGGCTGGGCAACGGGACATATCTGCGCCCGTACGGGTTGTCCGTGGTGGAGCTGGATTGGTGGGAGTCTTTCCCCTTTTCCGAGGATGTGGCGCTGCATTATGTTCCGGCCCGGCATTTCTCCGGGCGCGGCATGCGCGACCGCAATGCCGCGTTGTGGGGCGGCTTGTCGGTGGTGACCCAGCACGGTCACGCCCTGTTTGCCGGAGATACCGGTTATTCGCCGCATTTCACGGAAATCCGCGAGCGGCTGGGAAGCCCGCGCGTGGCCTTGCTGCCGATCGGAGCCTATGAGCCCCGCGAGCTGATGAAGGAAGTGCACATGAATCCGGCGGATGCCGCACAGGCACATCTTGACCTGTTGCCTGCCTTGTCGCTGGGCATGCATTTCAATACCTTCCAGCTGACCGATGAACCGATCCATGCGCCGGTGCGCGATCTTGAGATGGCGATGACGAGGCTCGGCATCGCTCCGGACTCGTTCCGGGTGATTCGCGAAGGGGAAGGGCTGGAGATTCCCCGCTGACCGTCGGTCGGCCCGGATTCAATTTTCATCAGTCCGGCTTATTTTGTTTAGTGGAAATATTGATTTGGTGGGGCGGCGGTACTAATATCGCCGCCGCGAAACCGCGCAACCCACGATTAACGGAGGCACCTGAAAGATGACCCATTCAGCCGGAAACCCGATGTTGTATTGCTGAACCTTTCAGGTCCTCTTGGCCTGTAGGCGTTCAGCCTTCAGGCCAGACCAAAAGCCCTGGCTCATGATGCCGGGGCTTTTTCTTTGGGCGGCCGTTCACGATTCACAAGACCGGTCGGCTGCATGGATTGAACCCGAAAACGAGGTGTGACATGCCAATCCAGTTGGTATTGAACGCAAATGAAAAGAACGGCCACAAGCCGGTGAAAATCTTTACGCCAGATGTTGATCCGCAAGCGTTGCAACAGCTGAAGAACATGGCGGCGCTGCCGTTTGTCTACCCGTATATCGCGGTGATGCCTGACGTGCATGTCGGCATCGGCGCAACGGTGGGCTCGGTGATTCCCAGTCGTGGCGCCATTGTCCCGGCGGCGGTGGGCGTGGACATTGGTTGCGGCATGAATGCCGTGCGCCTGTCGCTGAACGCCCGGCAATTGCCGGATAATCCCAAGGCCCTGCGCACGGCGATCGAGCGGGCTGTGCCGGTCGGCTTCGACCAGCATGCGCGGGAAACAGTGAAGGCGTCGAGCCTGAGTGCGCTGGATGCCGGCATTGACCGGATCGTCGCCAAGCATCCAGGCCTGCTGAAAATGCTGCGTCAGTTCCGCCTGACCTGGGCGCGGCAGTTGGGCACCCTGGGCGGTGGCAACCACTTCATCGAGATCTGTCTGGATGAAGCAGATGCCGTGTGGGTGATGCTGCATTCGGGCAGCCGGGGCATCGGCAATTGTATCGGGCGCTACTTCATCGAACTGGCGCGCAAGGATATGAGCCGCGAATACGGCCATTTGCCGGACAAGGACCTGTCATATCTGGTGGAGGGTACGCAGCACTTTGCCGACTACATCGAGGCGGTGAGCTGGGCGCAGGATTACGCCATGCTCAACCGCCGCGAAATGATGCGGCTGGTGGTGGAGTCTCTGAAGCCGGTGCTGCCGCCTTTCGAGCTGACCCGTGAGGCCATCAACTGCCATCACAATTATGTGGAGCGGGAGAGTCATTTCGGCGAAGAGGTCTATATCACCCGCAAGGGAGCGATCAGTGCGCGGGAAGGGCAATTGGGCATCATTCCCGGCAGCATGGGGGCGAAATCGTTCATTGTGCGCGGCAAGGGTAATGCCGAGTCGTTCTGTTCCTGTTCACACGGGGCGGGGAGACGGATGAGCCGCATGGAGGCAAAACGCCGTTTCTCCACGCAGGACATGGTGGAGCAGACGGAAGGCGTCGAATGCCGCAAGGACAAGGGCGTGGTGGATGAGATTCCGGCCGCCTACAAGGACATCGACGCGGTGATGGCCCACCAGAGCGATCTGGTGGAAGTGGTGCACACCCTGCGGCAGATTGTCTGCGTCAAAGGGTGACTTTCTCGAAAACGGAGGCCGATCATGGCTAAACGAGGTGTAGTAAAACTATTGGAGCGTCCGCGCAACCGGTTGACGCTGGTCGCGGTCGCATTGAAGGGCGGCGCTCACGGG
Source organism: Fluviicoccus sp. (assembly GCA_036273075.1). Taxonomy (GTDB): domain Bacteria; phylum Pseudomonadota; class Gammaproteobacteria; order Pseudomonadales; family Moraxellaceae; genus Fluviicoccus. The sequence goes on from DASUIL010000204.1 coordinate 7,370, forward strand.
AAGACCGAAAAAGCGGATCGTCGCGTCGGTCATCAACAAACCCAACGTGCTTCCCGGGAGGCCTGGTCCTCCCGGGGGGAGGGCATTCATCGATACAGTTTTTAAAAAATCCGGGAATGACGATAGTTAATCGAATATAGTTATAAGTATCTGAAAAAAGGAGTCTTTCGCATGCAATGTATATGCCGCTTGATCTTGGCCAGCCTGGTTGGAACGAGTTTGCTGTCGCTGCCGGTGTTGGCGGATGAAGGGTACTTTCTGACGGGAAATCAGAAACAGGAGTTGATCACGCGCGGACAGATGCATGACGAAGAACATCGGCTCTACGATGTCTGGATCGTGCCCGGTTATATGGTGCCGGCGCAAACAGCGCAAAAGGGTTGGCGCAAGGCAAAGGATTCGCTTCAGGTTTACGTGAAGCAGGGTTTCTTCCCGGTTATGCACGAATATGCTGATAAAACCTGGCGCTTTGGCACCCGGGACATGTTGCGAGAATACACTTTTCGGGGCACACATGAAGCCTGGCGCAAGGACATGAAGGTCGCCGGGGACCGCACTCGCAAGCGCGTTTTCGGCTGGTGGCTGGCCTATCCGTGGGGAGTGCTGGAGGCCACCACCGAGTCGGTTTTCCGCATCGGAACCGGCATCCCTGCCGGGATACTGGTGGCGGGTTCGGCCTATACGGTTTTCCCAGTCGTCTATGTGGCGACCCCGGTCGTGGCCTCGCTGGGGCATGCCGCCGGACAAGGCACGGCTTTCCCGTTGGCGGCGGCGACCTGGAATACCGTCATCGCGCCTCCGCTGGCCATATTCGGGCAGCGCCCGGCACCCCAGCGGGCGGACGGATTCTGGATGAAGCAGGTTGACGATCCGCAACTGAAGGTCTTGATCAGGGAGTTGGCGTCCTGGCGGGATGCCTTGTCAAAAGCGCAGCCGACGGCGGAGCGCGATGCGGCCATCCGGCGACTGGAAGCGGAACAGTCGGCCCAAACCGAGGATCTGTATTCGCGGATCCGGGTGATAGAGCAGGCTTCCGGGGAAAAGGTTGCGGCCGTTCGTGCCGACTGGATGAATGGTGTCATGGCGCAAGCGAGCACGCAACGACAAGAGATGCTGGCCCGCCTCCAGAAGGCGGATGTTCCGTTGGCGATGCTGGCGGCGCAGCGGCAACCTGTCGTGAATGCGCTGGCCGCTCAGGGATGGACGTCGACGGATGCCGAAGCGCTGTTGGCCATCCTGCTGGGTGACACCCCGGGTGTGGTGTCGCCGCAGCGGGCGACGGATGACAAAACCGATCCGGTGAAGCGGGTGATCGAGGTGATGGGCAAGCCGGGATCGTGATCCCGGCGTGGGCGATGGTCAGCCGCGTTTGGGGATGACCCGGCCGGCGGCCTCGTTGGCGTTGGCGCGGGCGCGATCAGTATCACCGGCGCGGCAGACGGCAACGCCCATGCGACGCTTTGGAAAACTTTCCGGTTTGCCGAACAGGCGGATGTCGCTGTCCGGCACCTTCAGGGCATCCGCTACGCCTTCAAAAACAATCCCCTGTGCATCCATTCCGCCATAAATGACCGCACTGGCGGCCGGGCTGAGCAGCGCCGTGTTGACCGGCAGGCCGAGAATGGCCTTGGCGTGGATTTCAAACTCCGACTGGAACTGACTGGCCAGAGTCACCAGACCCGTGTCATGCGGGCGCGGACTGACTTCAGAGAACCAGACCATGTCGCCCTTCACAAACAACTCGACCCCGAAAATACCGCGTCCGCCGAGGCTGTCGGTCACCGCCTTCGAAATCTCGCGGGCGCGTTGCAGCGCCGTCGCGGACATCGCCTGCGGCTGCCAGCTTTCCACATAATCCCCCGCCACCTGACGGTGGCCGATGGGGTCGCAGAAGAAGGTTTCCACCTGACCGGAAGCGCCGACGGCGCGTACCGTCAGCTGCGTGATTTCAAAATCGAAATCAATCATGCCTTCGACAATCACCGTGCCCTGATTCACCCGTCCCCCGCTGGCGGCGTAGTCCCAGGCGGCAGGAATATCCTCGCTGCGATCCACCTTTGACTGGCCCTTGCCCGAGGAGGACATCACCGGCTTGATGAAACAGGGATAACCGATACGGTCGGCAGCTTCTTGTAAGGCATCGAGACTGTCCGCGAAAGCGTAGGGTGAGGTCGGCAGTCCCAATTCCTCTGCCGCCAGGCGGCGGATGCCGGCGCGGTTCATGGTCAGGTTGACGGCGCGGGCGGTGGGAATGACTTCGGCGATGCCTTCCCGTTCAATCTCCAGCAGTACCGCCGTAGCGATGGCTTCGATTTCCGGCACTACAAAATGCGGCTTTTCCGCCTCGATCAGGGTCCGCAGCGCCACCGGATCGCTCATGTTGATTACATGGGCGCGATGGGCGACCTGATGACCCGGCGCATGCGTGTAGCGGTCGACGGCAATCACCTCCACACCCAGCCGCTGCAGCGAGATGATCACTTCCTTGCCCAGCTCGCCCGCGCCGAGGAACATGACCTTGGTGGCGGCGCGACTGAGCGGGGTGCCGATGACGGTGGGAATGGGCATGGTGAGTGTCTCCGGTAGGCGATGCGTAATGATAGCGGCGTGAAGCGGGGAGAGCTATGGCGGCGAGCGCGCAAAGAAAAAGCCCCGGGGCAAATGCCGCCGGGGCTTTCGGAATCTCGTGGTGCCTGGAGCCGGAATCGAACCGGCACGCCCTCGCGGGCGGTGGATTTTGAGTCCACTGCGTCTACCAGTTCCGCCACCCAGGCACGAGGAAGGCTGATTATAAGCAGCGACCGGACAGCGTCAAGCGTTTTCGCCAAAAGTTGCTATAATGCCGCCCCCTGTTGGATACGCCTTATGCAACTGACCGATTTTTCCTACGACTTACCCGATGAGCTGATCGCCCGCTTCCCTTTGGCGGAGCGTTCGGCCTCGCGTCTGCTCCATCTCATGGAGGACGGCCCGCAGCACCGCATGGTGCGCGACCTGGCGTCGCTGCTGCAGCCCGGCGACCTGCTGGTTTTCAATGATACCCGCGTGCTGGCCGCCCGCCTGTTCGGACAGAAGTCCTCCGGCGGCAAGGTGGAAGTGTTGGTCGAACGCATTGTTGCTGACGACACCGCTCTGGTGCACCTGCGCGCCAGCAAGTCACCGAAGCCGGGCGCGCGGCTGACCTTTGCCGAGGGCAAGGTGCGGGCGGACATGCTGGAGCGGGTGGACGACCTGTTCAAGCTCAGATTCTCCCGCCCGGTGCGCGAGGTGCTGGCCGAGCATGGCGAAATGCCGCTGCCGCCCTATCTGGGTCGTACGGTCGAGGCGTCGGACAGCGAGCGCTACCAGACCGTCTACAGCAAGCCGGAAAAGACCGCCTCGGTGGCGGCGCCCACGGCGGGTCTGCATTTTGACGAAGCCTTGCTGGCCTCTCTGCGTGAACGCGGCTGCGACTTCGCCTATGTCACGCTGCATGTCGGCGCGGGCACCTTCCAGCCGGTGCGGGCGGCGGATATCCGGGAGCACCGCATGCATGCCGAGTGGCTGAGCGTGCCGCCGGAAACCGTGGAGGCGATCCGCCGCACCCGTGAACGGGGAGGGCGGGTGGTCGCCGTCGGCACCACCAGCGTGCGTGCGTTGGAGTCAGCGGCGCAGGCTCACGGCGGGGAGCTGCAACCCTGGTCCGGCGATACCCAGATCTTCATTTATCCCGGTTACGACTGGCGGCTGGTGGACGTGCTGTTCACCAATTTCCACCTGCCGGAATCGACGCTGCTGATGCTGGTCAGCGCCTTCGCCGGGCGCGACCGCGTCATGGCGGCCTATCAGGCGGCGGTTGAAAACCGCTACCGTTTCTTCAGTTATGGCGACGCGATGCTGCTCGAACGCCCCGGAGTGAATCATGCAGTTTAAATTGATGGCCACCGACGGCGCGGCGCGGCGCGGTGAGCTGACCCTGCAGCATGGCAAGGTGCAGACCCCGGCCTTCATGCCGGTAGGCACCTATGGCACGGTCAAGGGCATGCTGCCGCGCGACATCCATGACATCGGCGCCGACATCATCCTTGGCAATACCTTTCACCTCTGGCTGCGTCCCGGCACCGATGTGGTCAGCCAGTTCGGCGGCCTGCACGGGTTCATCAACTGGGAAAAGCCCATCCTGACCGACTCCGGCGGCTTCCAGGTGTTCAGCCTGGGCGCGCTGCGCAAGATCAGCGAGGAAGGGGTCAAATTCCAGTCGCCGATCGATGGCTCCAAGGTGTTCCTGACGCCGGAAATCTCGATGCAGATCCAGCGCGCGCTCAATTCCGATATCGTCATGATCTTTGACGAATGCACACCGTATCCCGCCACGGAAAAGCAGGCGCGCGAATCGATGGAGCTCAGCCTCCGTTGGGCGGCGCGCTGCAAGACCGCCCATGATGGCAACCCCAACGCCCTGTTCGGGATTGTGCAAGGCGGCATGTATGAGAACCTGCGCGACGTCTCGCTTGCGGGATTGATGGATATCGGCTTTGACGGTTACGCCATCGGCGGGCTGTCGGTGGGCGAGCCGAAGGAAGAGATGATCAAGGTGCTGGACCATGTGCCGCAGCGCCTGCCCGCCGACAAGCCGCGCTACCTGATGGGCGTCGGTAAGCCCGAGGATATCGTCGAGGCGGTGCGTCGCGGTGTCGACATGTTCGACTGCGTGATGCCCACCCGCAACGCCCGCAACGGCCATTATTTCGTGACCGACGGCATCGTCCGCATCCGCAACACCCAGTACAAGACCGACAACCTGCCGGTCGACCCGCATTGCGACTGCTATGCCTGCCGCAACTTCTCGCGCGCCTACTTACATCATTTAGACAAATGCGGGGAGATGCTCGGAGCGATGCTCGGTACAATCCACAACCTGCGTTACTACCAGCGATTGATGGCCGGTTTGCGGACCGCCATCGAAACCGGTACATTGCACGACTTTGTGCACGATTTTTATGCCCGTCGCGACTTGCCCGTGCCCCCCCTTTAGGAGACATCCCCAATGAGCTTTTTCATTGCCGAAGCCCATGCCAACGCGCCCGCCGCCGCCGGCCCCGATGCCGGAATGGCCAACCTGGTCATGCTCGGCCTGTTTTTCGTGGTGTTCTATTTCCTGCTGTGGCGGCCGCAGGCCAAGCGCGCCAAGGAACACAAGGAGCTGATGGGAGGCCTCAAGGTCGGTGACGAAATCGTCTTCGCCGGCGGGTTGCTGGGCCGCATCCAGAAGATTGATGATGAATACGCTGTGGTGGACCTTGGCGACAAGGTCACTCTCCGCATCCAGAAGGGTTCCGTGATTGCCTCGTTGCCTGCCGGCACCCTCAAGAACATTGGCCAGAACAAAGAATAACCAATATGCGCTTCCCCGTCTGGAAATACGTGCTGATCGTGCTGATCGGTATTGTCAGTACCCTTTACTCGCTGCCCAACATGTATCCGGACGAACCGGCGCTGCAGGTTTCCGGCGCCAACGCCGGCGTGGTGGTTGACCAGGCCGTCCTCAGCCAGGCGGAAGCCGGGCTCAAGGCCGCCGGGATTCCTTTCCACGGCTCTGAGGTGCAGGCCAAGGGTGTGCTGCTGCGCGTCGATACCTCGGATGCCCAGTTGAAGGCCCAGGATGTGCTGAAACGCACCTTGGGTGAGGGTTATGTGGTTGCGTTGAACCTCGCGCCCACCACGCCGTCCTGGCTGCTGGCCATCGGGGCGCGCCCCATGAAGCTGGGTCTCGACCTGCGCGGCGGCGTGCATTTCCTGCTGGAAGTCGACATGGCCAAGGCGCTGGAACAGCGTCAGGAAACCTATACTACCGAGATCAAGGCCAAGCTGCGTGAAGCCAAGCTGGCCTACCGGGCTGTCAGTGATATCACCAACGGTCTCGCCATCCGCTTCGAGAATGAGGAAGACCGCACCAAGGCGGCGGACCTGCTGAAAAAGGATTACCGCGAATTCATATTCGCCAACGCCACCCGTGAAGGGGCGCTCTTCCTCGACATGGGCTTCAGCCCCGAGAAGTTGAAGGAAGTTTCCGATTACGCAGTCGAGCAGAACCTGACCACGATCCGTAACCGGGTCAACGAACTGGGCGTCGCCGAGGCGCTGGTGCAGCGTCAGGGCGCCAATCGGATTGTCGTGCAGCTGCCGGGTGTCCAGGACACGGCCGAAGCCAAGCGGGTGCTGGGCCGTACCGCCACCCTGGAGTTCCGGTTTGTCGATTGGGAGAACGGGAGCGTCGCGCCCGACTCCGGCATTGCGCCTCCCGGTACAGAAATTTATCCCTTCCACAAGCAGGGCGGTGAGCCGGTGCTGCTGCAGAAGAAGAAGATCGTGACCGGTGAGCGCGTGGTCGGCGCCCAGTCCGGCTTTGATGAGTTTTCCAATCCCCAGGTCAATATCACGCTCGACAGCCGCGGCGGCAAGATGATGGCTGACGCCACCCGTGACAATGTCGGCAAGCAGATGGCGGTTCTTTTTGTCGAGCACAAGCAGCGTATTCGCCAGGTTGCCGGAGCGGACGGCAAAATAACCGAGGTTCGCGAACCTTATGTCGAGAAGACCGTGATCAACCGCGCGACCGTCCAGTCCATGCTGGGTTCGCAGTTCCGCATTACCGGCCTGGACTCTCCCGGCGAAGCCCAGGAGCTGGCGCTGCTGCTGCGCGCCGGTGCGTTGGCGGCGCCGATGTATTTTGTTGAAGAGCGCACCATTGGCCCCAGCCTGGGTCAGGAAAACATCGACAAGGGCTTGATGTCGACTCTGGTCGGTTTCACTCTGGTTGCCGTTTTCATGGTCGTCTTCTATCGCGTGTTCGGTCTGGTGGCCAACATCGGTCTGGTGTTCAACGTGGCGATGCTGATGGCGGTGATGTCCGCCATCGGCGCGGCGCTGACATTGCCGGGGATTGCCGGTATCGTGCTGACAGTGGGTATGGCGGTTGACGCCAACGTGCTGATTTATGAGCGTATCCGTGAGGAACTGCGCGCCGGGGCGTCGCCGCATCATGCGATCATCGCCGGTTATGACCGGGCCTTCATCACCATTATCGATGCCCATGTCACCACGCTGATTGTCGCCATCATCCTGTTTGCCGTGGGCACCGGGCCGATCAAGGGCTTTGCCGTGACCCTGTCGATCGGGATCATCTGCTCGTTGTTCTCGGCGCTGACCGTGACCCGCGCGGTGGTGCAGGTCATCTATGGCGGCCGTCGCGTCGCCCGCCTGAGCATTTGAGGAGAACGGCCATGATGTTTGAAAACAGAATCATCCGTTTCATGCGCTTTCGCAAACCGATGGCGATCATTTCGCTGCTGGTGGTGCTGGCGGGTCTCGTCTCGCTTTTTGCAAAGGGCTTGAACCTGGGACAGGACTTCACCGGCGGAACCTCGGTGGAAATGACTTTCGCCAAGCCGGTCGAGCAGATGGATATCCAGCGCGCGCTGGAGGCTGCGGGTTATCACGACGCCGTGGTGCAACATCTCGGGCGCACGACGGACATCCTGATCCGCATGCCGCCGCAAGGGAAGGCGACCAGCAGCAGCATTGGTCAGCAGGTATTGAAGGCTGTCGAGCAGGATGGCAACACGGCCACCGTGCGTCAGGTTGACTCGGTGGGTTCGCAGGTTGGCGAAGAACTGTACCTGAACTCCCTGATGGCGGTCGCCCTGTCTCTCGGTTTGATGATGCTGTATGTGGCTTTCCGCTACCGCTTCAAGTTTTCCGTGGGCGCCGTGATCTCCTTGCTTCACGATACACTATTTACGGTGGGCATTTTCTCGATCATGGGTTGGCCTTTCGATCTGTCCGTATTGGCCGCGATCCTTGCGCTCATTGGTTATTCGCTGAATGACACTATCGTGGTGTTCGACAGGGTCCGGGAAAATTTCCGCCGCCTGCGTACGGCGGATCCTGTGGAAATCATTGATGTGTCCCTGACCGAAACCCTGCGCCGCACGATCATGACCGTGGCGACGGTGGTGCTGGTGGTTGTGGCGCTGCTGCTGCTGGGCGGTCCGGCCCTTAAGTGGTTCTCGGTGGCCATGCTGGTCGGACTCTTTGCCGGAACCTATTCATCCATCTACATCGCTACCAGCTATGCGCTGGCCATGGGCCTGAACAAGGAAGACTTCCTGATCGTGCCGAAGAGTGAAGTGGTGGAAGAAGGGGAAATTTCCTGATAGCGTTTCATGAAGTCAGTCAGTTCAGGGCGCTTCGGCGCCCTGAACTTATTCAGACGTCGAGTAAGCCGGGAGTATGAACATGCGGGGAGCGGGCGGAACCCAAGGCGGTATCGGAGAGTTCCTGTTGGGCGTGGTGATGATGTGCGGCGGTTTTTACCTGCTGCTGAAGAGCATCATGGTGACGTCCAGCTTCGGCATGGGTTTTGCACTTTACGGTTTCTCGGCATGGGGCGGCACCTATGCCGTGACCACGGGCATGATCCTGATCCCGTTCATGTTCGGTATCGGCTTGGTCTTTTATAACGGCAAGAGCATCATTGGCTGGCTGCTGACAATCGGTTCCATCTCCGCCATGATCCTGGGCGTCATTGCATCACTGCATTTCTCCTTCCGCAGCATGTCCGCTTTTGACTTGATTGTGATTCTGGTGCTGGCCATCGGCGGCACGGGGCTCTTGCTCCGTTCACTCCGTCCCGGTGGATGACGCAACAGTGCGGGAAGCGGATTGCCGGGAAATCAGGATGACACCGGCCAGCACCAGGCAGCCGCCGGCCGCTTGAATGAGTGAAACCCGTTCATCCAGAAAAACAGCGCCCATCATCAGGGTGATCACCGGTCCCACCGCCCCGATCAATGCGGCCTGTGATGCGCCGATATGCCGTATGCCCTGGGTGATCAGGCTGGCTGGCAGGAAGGTGCAAAAGAATCCCAGGGCGATACAGATACCCCAGAGCGGCTTGGGCAGGCCGCCGAGGTCGCTCCAGGGTCGGGACAGCGAAAAATGCAATACCGAACATAGTGTTGCTGTGCCGAGCGCGAGTGCGGTGAAGCGCGCCGCACCGACCGCGCGGATCAATACCCCGCTCGCCACCAGATAGGCCGCATAAGCCAGCGCACCGCCGAACACCAGCAGACTTCCCAGCCAGAGGTGCGGCGAGGCTGTGGAAACATCCCCCGCGAACACCAGCAGCATCCCCGCGTAACTCAGTGCAATGGCCAGCCAGATGCGTCGCGTAATGACGATTTTCAGGAATAGTGCTGAAATGAAGACGGTCAGCGTCGGATACATGAAGAGGATCAGGCGCTCGAGGCTGGCGCTGATGTAGGCGAGGCCCATGAAGTCCAGGATGCTGGCCCCGTAATATCCGGCGCTGCCCGCCAGTCCGACGCCCAGCCACTCCTTGGCGCTCAGGGGTCTGCCCGGCTCATGCGCCATCCACAACATGCCCAGAAAGAAGGGAAGGGCGAACAGCATCCTGAGCAGGAGCAATGTCTCGGGATTGACCGGATATTGGTAGGCCAGCTTCACCAGCACGGATTTGGCGGAGAAGAGGACGGCCGAGAGCAGGACGCACAGGACGCCCAGCGTGTGGTTGCGTGTCATGACAGGGTGATATATGACGGTGAGGCGCGATTACGCCAGTCTTTTGGGCCAATTACAACCTGATGTTGACAGGGAATACTGGTAAAAAGTTAAGAAATAGGGGTATTCACGCTAAAAATGTAGCTAAAGGTGGAGTACAATCGCCAACCTTTTGTCTGTTTGTTAGGGGTTGTGCGGCCACAAGCTGCCCGACCGGTGAAGTTAAACTCAATACTGAGGGTTGACCATGCAAATCGGGATTCCAGCGGAAATCGTCGCTGGCGAAACGCGGGTGGCCGCCACTCCGGAAACGGTGAAGAAGTTCATCGCCGCCGGAAATACCGTGGTGGTGCAGGCGGGAGCCGGCGTCAAGGCCAGTGTGCCGGATGCTGATTATGTGGCTGCAGGCGCTACCATCGCCGCGGATGCCGCCGCTACCCTGGCGGGTAGTGATATTGTGCTGAAGGTGCGCGCACCCCAGCCGGAAGAAGTCGCCCTGATCAAGGAAGGCGCCACCGTGGTGGGTATGTTTGACCCCTACCGCAACCCCAACCTCGAAATCTATGCCGGCCGCAAGCTGAACAGCTTTGCCATGGAACTGCTGCCGCGCACCCTGTCCCGTGCGCAGAACATGGATGTCCTGTCCTCGCAGGCCAACCTCGCAGGTTATAAATCCGTGCTGCTGGCCGCTTGTGAATACCAGCGCATGTTCCCGATGCTGATGACCGCCGCCGGCACCGTCAAGCCTGCCCGGGTCGTGATCATGGGTGTCGGCGTCGCCGGCCTGCAGGCCATCGCCACCGCCAAGCGCCTGGGCGCGGTGGTGGAAGCCACCGACCTTCGCCCGACCGCCAAGGAGCAGGTCGAGTCGCTGGGCGGCAAGTGGCTGGATGTGCCGATGTCCGATGAAGAGAAGGCCAAGGCCCTCGGCACCGGCGGCTATGCGTGGATTCCCTCCGAACAGTACGTGAAAGATCAGGCCGTCATTGTTGACAAAGCCGTATCCAACGCCGATATCGTCATCACCACCGCGCTGATTCCCGGCCGCAACGCCCCGCGCCTGATCAAGGCCGAAACCGTCGCCAAGATGCGCGCTGGTTCCGTGATCCTGGATATGGCCGTGGAAAGCGGCGGTAATGTGGAAGGCTCGGTCTGCGGCGAAACCGTGAACACGGCCAACGGCGTCAAGATCCTTGGTATCCCGAACATTCCCGGCACCGTGGCGGCGGAGGCTTCGGCCCTCTATGCCCGCAACCTGCTGAACTTCGTCGTGACCCTGTTCGACAAGAGCGGGGCATTCGCCATCAACCGCGACGACGAAATCCAGAAAGCGCTGCTGCTGACATTCGGCGGCGATGTGTTGCTGCAGAAGAAGTGAGGAAACCGAGCCATGAATCCTGAAATCGTCCAAGTCGCTACCCAGGCGGCTGAACATGCCTCCGGCGTGCCATTCATCAGTGTCTTCACGGTGTTCGTCCTGGCCATCTTTGTCGGGTACTACGTGGTCTGGGGGGTTACCCCGGCGCTGCACACCCCGTTGATGGCGGTGACTAACGCCCTATCCGGCATCATTGTTGTCGGCGCCATGCTGCAAGCCGTGTCCTCCGGTGCGGACCCCACGGCGCTGCAAGCTATCACCCCGACCAGCCTGCTCGGCGCCTTCGCCGTCTTTTTGGCCAGTATCAACATCTTCGGCGGCTTCGCGGTCACCGAGCGCATGCTTGATATGTTCAAGAAGAAAAAGAAGTAAGGAGCCACGACCATGCAATATTTCGCACAATATGCTGACTGGTTCTACCTGATTGGCGCGGTTCTCTTCATCCTGACGCTGCGCGGCCTCTCCGGCCCGAAGACGGCGATCATGGGCAACCGTTACGGCATGATCGGCATGACGCTGGCCGTCGTGACCACCTTCTTTGTGGCTCCGAATCCGGTTTACGGCCTGATCATTGGCGCAATGGTGGCCGGGGCTGCCATCGGCCTGTATCGCGCCCGCACTGTGCCGATGACACAGATGCCCGAAACCGTGGCGATGATGCACTCGCTGGTGGGTCTGTCCGCAGTCTGTATCGCCATCGCGGCGGTATTGCACGAAGGCGTGCACCATGACGGCGTGCACCGCTTCGAGTTGTTCATCGGCTGCTTTGTCGGCGCCATCACCTTCACGGCTTCGGTGTTTGCCTACGGCAAGCTTGCCGCCAAGAAGTGGGCGAAGTCCGTCAAGGGCGACTGGGTCAAGCCGGTGCAGGCTACGCTGGCCCTGGCCATGCTGGCCTGTGGCGTCGTCTACTTCACCAGTGAAAACCTGAACGCTTTCTACGCCATGACCGCGTTGGCCCTGGCGCTGGGGTTCATCTGGATTGCCCCGATCGGCGGCGGCGACATGCCGGTGGTGGTGTCGCTGCTGAACTCCTTCTCGGGCTGGGCGGCAGCCGGTATCGGCTTCACGCTGAACAACTCCATGCTGATCATCGCCGGTTCGCTGGTGGGCTCCTCGGGCGCCATTCTGTCCTACGTGATGTGCAAGGCCATGAACCGCTCGCTGATGAACGTGCTGTTCGGCGGCTTTGGTGCGGCGGCGGCCGGTCCTGCGGTGGAAGGAGAGCAGAAGCAGAAGAACTACAAGTCCGGTTCGCCGGATGATGCCGGCTTCCTGATGTCCAACGCCGACAGCGTCATTATCGTGCCGGGTTACGGCATGGCCCAGGCCCGCGCCCAGAACGCCGTCAAGGAGCTGGCGATCAGCCTGAAGGAAAAGGGTGTCAACGTCCGTTACGCCATTCACCCGGTGGCGGGCCGCATGCCCGGTCACATGAATGTGCTGCTGGCTGAAGCCGATGTGCCTTATGAAGACGTCAAGGAAATGGACGAAATCAACAGTGACTTCGCGTCCACCGACGTAGTGCTGGTGATCGGCGCCAACGACGTGGTCAACCCGGCCGCCAAGGACGATCCCAGTTCGCCCATTTACGGCATGCCGATCCTGGAAGCGCATCGCGCCCGCACCGTCATGGTGATCAAGCGTTCGATGGCGACGGGCTATGCCGGTCTCGACAACGACCTGTTCTACCTCGACAAGACGATGATGATCTTCGGCGACGGCAAGAAGGTCGTGGAAGACATGGTGAAGAGCATCAACGGCAGCGGCCACTGATCGCTTCACCATGAAAGGGACCCCGCATTCTTGCGGGGTTTTTTTTGGCCAACGGCAGACGGATTATGGTTTTCCCCGTGGATAAAATGCCCAAAGGCAAGACGCTTGGGCTACAATCGGGGGTTTGAACCGGTCCACGTTCCAGGGTTGACTCATGTTGTTAATGATTGATAACTACGACTCCTTTACCTACAACCTCGTCCAGTATTTCGGCGAGCTGGGTCAGGATGTCCGCGTCTATCGCAACGATGAGATCACGCTGGAGCAGATTGAGGCGCTGAAGCCCGACCACATCGTCATTTCCCCGGGGCCCTGTTCGCCAAACGAAGCCGGTGTCTCGATGGAAGTTATCCGTCACTTCGCCGGCAAGGTTCCGGTATTGGGGGTTTGTCTCGGGCACCAGAGCCTTGGTCAGGTCTTTGGCGGGCGCGTGGTGCGCGCGCGCCAGGTCATGCACGGCAAGACCTCGCCTATCCACCATGAAGGCAAGGGCGTTTTTCGCGGCCTGCCGAACCCGGTGACCGCCACCCGTTATCATTCCCTGATTGTCGAAAGGGAAAGCTTGCCCGACTGCCTGGAAATCACGGCCTGGACGCAGCATGACGATGGCTCCATGGATGAAATCATGGGCCTTCGCCACAAGACGCTGGCCGTGGAGGGCGTGCAGTTCCACCCCGAATCGATTCTGACCGATTGCGGGCATGACCTGTTGAAGAATTTCCTGGAGGCGAACTGAGATGGATATCCGCGCCGCCATTGCCCGCGTCACCCAGCGTCAATCGTTGGAGTTGGGCGAGATGGAAGCCGTCATGCGAGCCGTCATGACGGGGGAGTGCACTCCGGCCCAGATTGCCGGTTTGCTGGTTGGTTTGCGCATGAAGGGGGAAACCCTGGACGAGATTGAAGGTGCGGTGCGGGTCATGCGCGCCCTGTGCAGCCCGGTGAACCTGAGCACCCTCGACCGGACGGTGGATATCGTCGGCACGGGAGGGGACGGGGCCAACCTGTTCAATGTTTCCACTGCGTCGTCGCTGGTGGCCGCCGCCGCCGGTATCCGGGTCGCCAAGCACGGCAACCGCGGTGTGTCGTCTTCCAGCGGCAGCGCCGATGTGCTCGAGGCCGCCGGTATCCACCTCGGCCTGGATGCTGAGCAGACCGCGCGCTGCATCGAAGAGGTTGGTGTCGGCTTCATGTTTGCCATCAACCATCACGCCGCCATGAAACACGCGGTGGGGCCGCGTCGTGAACTGGGCGTGCGCACGATATTCAATGTGCTGGGCCCGATGACCAATCCCGCGGGCGTTCTGCGGCAAGTGCTGGGTGTCTATGCCCGGGAATGGTGCCGCCCGCTGGCGGAGGTTTTGCGCCGTCTGGGATCGGAGCACGTCATGGTGGTGCATTCGGATGAAGGGCTTGACGAGCTCAGCCTGGCCGGAAATACCCATGTGGTTGAATTAAAGAATGGCGAAATCCGCGAATATGGCCTAAAACCTGAGGATGCCGGATTGAAGACGCAGTCGCTGGACGGACTGATGGTCAACAGCTCGGCGGCTTCGCTGGCGCTGATTGAAGGCGCGTTGGGCGCACGGCGCACGGCGGCCGAGCGCAAGGCCGCCGATATGATTGCGCTGAACGCCGGTGCCGCGATCTATGTGTCAGGCGCCGCCGAGCAACTCACCCATGCGGTGGCGATGGCGGAAGATGCCATCCACAGCGGCCTGGCGCTGGAAAGACTGGGCACCTTGCGTGAATTTACCCGCGCCCTGGCGGGCAACTGAATAAATATAGTGACAAGATAAAGATATGACTTCACACATTCTCGGAACCATTCTCCAGCGCAAGGCCGAAGAGGTCGAAATGCGGCAGCGGCAGTTTTCGCTGGCCACGCTGGAAACCCGCGCCAAGGTTGCCGACCCGGTTCGCGGGTTCTATCAGGCCCTGCGCAAGAAGATTGACGCCGGGGATCCGGGGGTGATCGCGGAAATCAAGAAGGCGTCACCCTCCAAGGGGGTTATTCGCGAGAACTTCATTCCGTCGCAGATAGCCCGCAGTTACGAGCGCGCCGGCGCCGCCTGCCTGTCGGTGCTGACGGATATCGACTTTTTTCAGGGTGCGGACAGCCATTTGCAGGCCGCCCGTTATTCCAGCACCTTGCCGGTTATTCGCAAGGATTTCGTTATTGATCCGTACCAGATCGTCGAGGCCCGGGCCTTGGGTGCGGATTGCGTGCTGCTGATCGTGGCGGCGCTATCGGACGGCCAACTCTCCGAATTCTATTCCCTGGCGCGGGACTACAAGCTGGATGTGCTGGTGGAAGTGCACAGCTATGCGGAACTGGAACGCGCCTTGCGCCTGCCTGGTCTGCCGATGATCGGCATCAACAACCGCAATCTCAAGACCTTCCAGGTCAGCCTGAATACCACACTGGCGCTGATGCGAGCGGTGCCGAAGGACAAGTTGATCGTGACGGAAAGCGGCATACTGCAGCCCGCCGACGTCATGCTGATGCGCGCCAACGGGATTCATGGTTTTCTGGTGGGGGAGGCCTTCATGAGGGCCGAGGATCCGGGCGAGGCGCTGAAAGCGCTGTTCTACCCGGCGAATACCCGGCCGACCCGCGCTTACTAGCGCGAGCCGTAGATCACCATCGTCTTGCCCTTGACGTTGATCAGTCCCTGATCTTCCAGGGACTTGAGCACGCGCCCGACCATTTCGCGGGAACAACCCACAATACGGCCGATTTCCTGACGGGTAACGCGGATCTGCATGCCGTCGGGGTGAGTGAGGGCGTCCGGCTGCTTGGAGAGATCCAGCAGGCAGCGGGCGACGCGGCCGGTGACGTCGAGGAAGGCGAGGTCGCTGACCTTGCGGGTGGTGACGCGCAGGCGTCCGGCCAGCTGGGCGGACAACGCGAACATCAGGCCGGCGTCCTGACGCGCCAGTTCCTTGAATTTGCGGTAGCTGATCTCGGCGACTTCGCAGGCGCTCTTGGCGCGGATCCAGGCGGAGCGGACCGGCTTGTCCTCGAACAGTCCCATTTCACCGAAAAAGTCGCCGGCATTAAGGTAGGCAACGACCATTTCGCGGCCTTCATCATCTTCGATGACGACCGATACCGAGCCCTTGACGATGAAGAACAGGGAGTCGGACGCGTCTCCGGCGTGAATGATGGCGGCGCGGGCGGGATACTGACGCAGGTGGCACTGTTCCAGGAACGTCTGCAGGTTGGGGATGTGGGCGAGCGCAGGAATAACGGGCATCTTGATCGTGTCCTGATTAGTTCTTGGAATAATTCCCTATAATAGACAAGTCATGGCAAATCAGTAGCGATTGCTTGGCAAA